>CAUZVJ010000126.1:0-7121 GCA_963583225.1 Verrucomicrobiia bacterium | reverse complement strand
TCACCAAGTGCTGCACCAACGTCTGCCCCGAGCACATCACCATCACCGACAACGCCATCATCCCGCTCAAGGAACGCGTGGTCGACAAACACTACGACCCGCTCGGCAAACTGTGGCGCTGGATACACGGCGCCGAAAAAGAGACGAGCGACCAGCAGTGATCCGCTTGGCCAAGCCGGGAATTTAACCTGTTTAATTCCTCCCGTCGCGTTACAGTGCCGCGCAAAATGAACCGGGCAATTCACAAGGCCAGTTTCCTGTTCCTCGCCGTCGGGCTGGCGCTTGGCGGTTGCAAAACCACTTCAACCAAGCCGGTTCAGCCGAAGGCTGTCTTTTATCCGGCCAAGCTCACCGCCATCGATGCGGCGGTCGAGCGCGCCATCGCCGCCGGAAAGGCACCGGGCGCGGTCTTGCGACTCGAAAGCGGCGGGGCAGTCTATCAAAAATCTTACGGCGAAAAGTCACTCGAGCCAGTGTCGCTGCCGATGAGCGCCGACACCATTTTCGACAGCGCATCGCTGACCAAAGTCGTCGCCACCACGCCGTCTGTCATGCTGCTCGTCGAGCGCGGCAAACTCCGTCTCAGCGACAGGGTGAGCCGCTGGATTCCCGGCTTCGAGGTTCACGGCAAAGGGGCCGTCACGCTTCGCCACCTGCTCACTCACACCTCCGGACTGCGCCCCGGCATCCCGGCCAAGCCGGCGTGGAGCGGCGTGCCCAAGGCGATCGACTTGGCCAAGGCCGAGCGGTTGACCACGCAGCCCGACACCCAGTTTCGCTACAGCGACATCAATTTTATCCTGCTCGGCGAGATCGTCCGCTTGGCCTCGGGGCAACGGCTCGACGAGTTTGCCGCCGCTGAGATTTACCGACCCCTTGGCATGCGCGACACAGGCTTCCTGCAGCCCTTGGCCAAGCGCAACCGCATCGCGCCGACCGAGCGGGTGGACGGCAACATTTTGCACGGCATCGTTCACGACCCGACCTCACGGCGCATGGGCGGCGTCGCCGGTCACGCCGGGCTGTTCACCACTGCCGCTGACCTGTCGCGCTTCGCCCGCATGATGCTCAACGGCGGGCAGCTCAACGGCCGGCGCATTTTCAAAAAGGAGACAGTTCAATTAATGACTTCGGTTCACACGCCGATAGGCATGAAGGCCCGGCGCGGCCTTGGCTGGGACATCGACTCGCCGTACTCGAGCCCGCGCGGCAATCATTTCGTGGTCGGCGGCTACGGGCACACCGGCTGGACCGGCGGCTCGCTGTGGGTCGATTCGGGCACCCGGACCATTGTGATAATCATGACCAGCCGCACGCACCCCGACGGCAAAGGCAACGTCATCGCGTTGCGCCGCGAAGTCGCCACGCTGACGGCCGAGTCGCTGCGGAAGTTTTCGTTTGGCGCCGCGCCGGGAGTGCTCAACGGCGCCGATGTGTTGCGGCAGCGCAAAGCCATTTTGCCCAAAGGCGCGAAGGTCGGCCTCATCACGAACCACACCGGACACGACAACCAACGGCGCTCGACGCTCGATTTTTTGCGGGCGTCGAAGGAGGTCGAACTTACAGCGCTGTTCAGCCCCGAGCACGGGCTTTACGGCAAATTCGACGAGAAAGTTGGTGACAGCACCGACGCCAAATCCGGCCTCAAGATTTACAGTCTCTACGGCAAAAACCGCAAACCGGCACCGGAGCAACTCGCCGGACTCGACGCGTTGATTTTCGATATTCAAGACATCGGTTGCCGATTTTACACCTACATTTCAACAATGGGTTTGGCAATGGAATCGGCGGCCGAGGCCGGCACAAAATTCATCGTGCTCGATCGCGTGAATCCGATCGGCGGCGCAACCGTCGCCGGGCCGGTGCGGCTTGGGCCGAGTCAGTTCATCGCGTACCACGACATCCCGGTGCAGCACGGCATGACCGCCGGCGAGCTGGCGCGGATGATCAACGCCGAGCGCGACCTCGGCGTCGAGTTGCAGGTCGTAAAAATCGAAGGTTGGAAGCGCGGCCAACTGTTCGACACCACCGGCCAACCGTGGACGAACCCGTCGCCCAACATGCGCCACCTCACCCAGGCGCTGCTTTATCCCGGCATCGGTTTGCTCGAGACCGCGATGTCCGTCGGCCGGGGCACAGACACGCCGTTTGAGGTGATCGGCGCGCCGTACATCGACGACGTGAAATTGGCCAGCCGACTCAACGCGCTTGGCCAACCGGGCGTCCGGTTCGTCCCGATCCGCTTCACGCCCGATTACAGCGTGCACAAAGACAAGCCTTGCGGCGGCGTCAACATCATCGTCACCGACCGGCACAAACTGCGCGCCGTGCCGCTGGGCATCGACATTGCCCGCGTGTTGCACAAGCTGTACCCGAAGAATTTCCCCTTGGCCAAAGTCGGCCGCCTCCTCTGCCACCCGCCAACGATCGACGCGCTTGGCCAAGGCAAAACCCTCGCCCAGATAGAGGCTCTCTGGAAACCCGACCTGGCCAAATTCACCCCCCGCCGCGCAAAATACCTGCTGTACGAATAAAGTTTTTTGGAGTGTCGGCTACTTCGCCGACTTGGCTTCTTTTTTGCGGAGGGCTTTTTCTTGGCGGTTGGTTTCGGTGCGGAGGAGGGCCTCGGGTTGCCAACCTTTGCGCTGGGCGTATTCGGCGAGGGCGAATAACTCCTTGGCCAAGGTGGCCTTGGTGTAGCGTTGCTTGGCCGGCTTGGCCAAGGGCGCATCGGCGAGGCCGTTTTTGCGCGCTTTTTTGACGAGTTTCTCAACGCGGTGCAGCGACGGAAGGTGGCGCGGGATGCCGTCGAGTACGGAGGGGCGCTCATGTTTTGTTCCCTGTTTTTCCTCGCGCTTTATTTTCTCCCACTGCGCCCAGACGGCGTTGACGTCTTTCGCATCGGAATCGCCGAAAACATGCGGGTGACGGCGGATGAGTTTGTCGGTGATGGTGCGGGCAGCTTGCTCGAAGTCGAACGCCTTTCGCTCGCTGGCCAACTGGCAGTGGAAGACGACTTGCAGCAGGAGGTCGCCGCATTCCTCGAGCATCTCGTGGTCGTCGCCGGCCTCGATGGCGTCGATCAACTCGTACACCTCCTCGACGGCGTGGAAGCGGATCGACTTGTGATCCTGCTCGCGATCCCACGGGCAACCGCCGGGGCCGCGCAGCCGCACCATGACCCCGATGAGTTCGTCGATCGCTGGTTTGCGTTTTTTGGGTTTGCGCCTGGCTGGCATGTCAGAGGATGACGAGGTCGTTGCGATGGATGATCTCGATGCCTTTGAGTTTTCGGGCGCGGATTTCGTCGGCGTCGAATCGGGTGATGCCGCGCGAAAACTCGGTGCCGTTGATGTCGCAGATGCGCACGACATCGCCCTTGGCAAAGTTGCCGTTGCACTTGGCCACGCCGGGCGGCAGGAGGCTTTTGCCTTTGTCGCGCAGGGCGTCGCGCGCGCCGTTGTCCACCCACAACGAGCCTTTGGTTTGATGAAAAAAAGCGATGTGGCGCTTGCGTCCCTTGAGGCGACCGGGGCGCGCGGTGAAAAAAGTGCCTTCGGCGCGCCCGTCGATAATGTTGGCGAGGACGCGTTTCTTTTTGCCGGAAGCGATGACCAGCGGGATGCCGGTTCGGGTGGTCATTTTGGCGGCGCGCAGCTTGGCCTCCATGCCACCGACGGCCGTCGCGCTCAACGTGCCAACGGCAAGTTTTTTGATGTCCGCATCGATTGTCTCGACGAGCGGGATTGTGCGCGGATTTTTTTTGCCGAAGTTTTCGACCAAGCCGTCAACCGTGGTGAGGACGACCAGCAAGTCAGCCGGCAACAGGCAGGCGACGAGCGCGGCGAGCCAGTCGTTGTCGCCGAATTTCAACTCGGTGTAGCTGACGGCATCGTTCTCATTGACGATCGGCACGACGCCTTTGTCGAGCAGCGAGACGAGCGTGTTGCGGGCGTTGAGATGGCGCTCGCGGTGTTCGAGATCGTCGTGCGTGAGCAGCACTTGGGCGACTTGCAGGTCGTGCCTGGCGAATAACTCGGCGTAAACAGCCATGAGTTTCAATTGGCCGACGGCGGCGCAAGCTTGCAGGTCGGAGAGGTCGGTGGGGCGCTTGTCCATCGCGAGCGCACCCATGCCCGCGCCAACCGCGCCGGACGACACGACGACGACCTCCCGGCCGGCCTGCCGCTGGGCCGCCACTTGGGCGACCAGTTGCTCGACTTGGCCGAGATCGATCTGCTTGCTGCGGTTCGTCAGGATGCCAGTGCCAAACTTGACCACCACACGGCTGCTATTTGTCAGTGAATCTCTCTCCATCAGACGCGCCTTGGGCTAAATGCTATTGGCCAATTTGGCAAGCAAAACCAGCGGCCAAGCGCTTGGCCAAGCGCGAAGAAAGATTGCCCGGCGGCGGCGGATGCGTACACTCCCCCAGCACGAAAAACCATCGCTTGGCCAAGGTTTCATGAAATCAAAAATCGTATTTGCCGTTGTCGCCGCTTCGTTGGCAGTGCTGACCCAGCTTCACGCCGATTGGCCCCAGTGGCGCGGGCCGGGCGGCCAAGGCCATGCCGAGTCCACCCAACTGCCCGCCGAGTGGAGTGAGAAAAAAAATA
Source organism: Verrucomicrobiia bacterium (assembly GCA_963583225.1). Taxonomy (GTDB): domain Bacteria; phylum Verrucomicrobiota; class Verrucomicrobiia; order Limisphaerales; family UBA1096; genus UBA1096. The sequence goes on along the minus strand of CAUZVJ010000126.1, from coordinate 2,505 downwards.
TCGCCTGGCGAACCGGGTTGCCCGGGCGCGGCTGGTCATCACCGGTCATTGCTGGGAACCAAGTCTGGGTGACGACAGCGCACGAGACGCCCGCCACCGAGGCCGAGAAAAAAGAGCGCCTCAAATCCAACACCGGGGGCCAGCCGCTGATGGTGTTGTCGAGCGTGCGGATTCACGCGCTATGCATCGACAAAACCAGCGGGAGAATTGTCCGGGACATTCCGCTGCTGAAAAGGAAAAATCCGCAGTGGGTGCACAAGACGAACAGCTACGCCTCGCCGACGCCGGTGCTCGAGGCCGGCAGGCTGTACAGCCAAAACGGCGCGTACGGCACGGCCTGCCTCGACACGAAAAGCGGCAAAGTACTCTGGACGAATCAGGACCTGTGGGTGATGCACGAAAACGGTCCCGGCGGCTCGCCGATCCTCTGGAATGACCTGCTGATCTTTCACATGGACGGCAGCGACCGGCAGTTCATCGCCGCGCTCGACAAGCGCACCGGCAAGCTCGCTTGGCAGACGCGCCGCACCGGCAAAATGAACGACAACCCGCAGTTGAAAAAAGCGTATGGCACGCCGGTCGTCACCGGGATTCACGGGCGCGACATCGTTATCTCGCCGGCGGCCAACTGGGTGTACGGCTACGACCCGGCGACCGGCGAGGAGTTGTGGAGGGTCGAGTACGGTTTTCTCGGATTCTCGATCGTGCCCAAGCCGGTGGTTGGTGATGGCATGGTTTACATCGGCACCAGCTTCATGCGTCCGCAGTTGATCGGGTTCGACATTACCAAGGCCAAGCCGGAGATCGCCTGGACGTGCAAGCGCAGCGTGCCAGCCGTCTCGTCGCCGATCCTGGTTGGCAAAGAAATTTACTTTGTCAGCGACTCCGGAGGGATCGTCACCTGCCTCGACGCCAAGACCGGCAGGGAACAATGGCGCGAACGCATCGGTGGCAACCATGGCGCGTCACCGACATTCGTCGGTGGTAGATTGCTCTTCCACAGCAAGGAGGGCGAAACGACTGCGCTCAAGCCGGGGCGAAAATTTGAAATTCTGGCGCGCAACAAACTCGATGGTGGGCATCACGCCAGCGCGGCTGTAAGCGGCGACGCCCTCTTCCTGCGAACCGACAAGGCGCTGTACCGCATCGAAAAACAGTAGCCGCGCTTGGCCAAGCGCAACAAAAAACCATCGATGAGCTTTTTTAAAGTTGAGAAAAAAATTCTGATTCTTTGCGGGATTTATTTTCTGCTCGCGCTTTGCTCGCTAACAGCGCGGGCGACGGCGGATTCGCTGTTTCTCAAAAACTTCGACAAGGGCAGCATCTCGCTGATGATCATGACGGCCGCCGTGATGTCGAGCATCGTGGCGGTGTTCGTCACGTACCTTTGCGCGCGGTTTCAGGTCTACGGCGCGATGAAACTGGCGATGGGTTCGTTGGCCGTCGCGATGGCGGGCGTGGTCGCTGCGGTATTTTTTGCCAGCGGAAAAGTGGTTGCCGTGATCACATACATGGTGTGCGACGTGGTGGTCGTCACGCCGATGGTTTTGTTTTGGGGGCTGGCCGTCGGGGTGCTCAATCCGAAGGAGTCGAAGCGGTGGTTCGGGTTGATCGGCGCGGCCGGGACGGTGGGCTGCATCGTTGCCGGTTATGTGGTGTCGCTGGCCAGCCGCAGCGAGCGGGTGGACGTGATATCGCTTGGCCTCGTGACCGGCCTGATGCTGGTCGCGCTCACCGGCTTGGCCAGGACGACCCTGTTCAGCCAAGGCGACGCCAAGCCGGGCGGCGCGCCGGCCAAGGCGACGAGTGCGTTTCGGTCGTTCGCCGGGATGCTGGGCAGTCGGCAGGCAATGCTGATGCTGGCGCTCGTGGTGCTCTCGACGATGGTGATCTGCCTGATCGATATTCAGTTTAAGTTTCAAGTGGCCAGAGATCATGCGGGGAACCTGAACCAATTCTTCGGTCAATTTTACACGTACAGCAGCATCGTTCAACTGGTGCTTCAGTTGTTCATTGTGCGCACGATTTTGACCAAGGGCGGCGTGATCACGGCGATCACCGTGCTGCCGGTGATGCTGGTGATCTCGTCGATTTGCGCGCTGGCGCTTGGCACCGAAAAGGGCGTGTACGCCGGCAAGTTTATTTGTCAGGTGATCTTTTTCACGATCGAGTACGTGGGGCTGCAGATGCTGTTTCTCGCGGTGAAAAAACAGTCGCGCGGCCAAATGAAAAGTGTGATCGACGGTCTGGCCCGACCGGCCACGATCGCGGTTTCGAGCTTGGTGATCACGGCGACGCTGGCGTTTTGGCATCACAACTCGGTGGTGCGCCTGAACACAGTGATCATCGTGATCGGTTGCGTGTGGGTGGTCGTCGCTTGGCTGAATTACCGGCAGTACTTGGCCTCGCTCGTCGGCATGCTTGACTCGCACGTGATCGATTTCGACGACGAATCCACCGTGATGATGGACTCGCGTTTCGACTCGCAGCTCCGCGAGTCGTTGG
>CAUZVJ010000125.1:0-7160 GCA_963583225.1 Verrucomicrobiia bacterium | reverse complement strand
ACGGGAGCCACCCGTCCGGTGTCATTCGTTTTCTGCCGGGCGGATTTTGTTGAGGGTGTAAAAGGCGGTTGGATGCAGCAGCGGTGCCGACTCTTTTTTGGAGCGGACGCCTTCGGCGAAAAGCTCGTGGACGAAGCCTTCGCGCAGGCCGTCCACGGTCAGGCGGACCGAGTCTTTGCCATCGTGGGTGCGCTGGAACTTCGCGGCCGTGATGGTGAGTTGGCGGGTGTCCGTCTCCGCGCCGCCGTAGGCCTGATGGTACGGGTACGTGTAGCTCGACAGCCGGTAGCTGGCGGGGTCGGTGGCGGTTTTGCGGTTTACTCTGTCGCTGAAGACCAGCCGAAAACCGTCGGGCAACGACTCCATCCGGAGAATCTCGAACGGCGTTTTGCCGGTCCAACGAAGCCGTTGCAGGCCGTAGCTGCGGCTGCCGAGCGAGTTCCAGCCTCGGTTGCTTTCGCCGATGTACATCGACCCGTCCGCGCCCCACTCGAGCCGCAGCGCGGCGCAGTCGAGGCCGTCGCAAAAACGAAAACAGGCACCCTGATATTTGCCATCGACTTTTTCCAAAAACACCCGCGACACAAACGACATCGTAAACTCGCCGACAAATAACTGGCCGGCAAACGGCCCGAACTTTCCCGCCGTGCTGTCGGCGAGAATGTCCGTCGTGCTCATGCCCATCTTGCGGTATGGGAACCACACCGCCGGCAGTCGGTACGCCGGGATGCGCGCGGCCGCCTCGACGACCGTGAGCCCCTTCGGCAGATTGCCCTCGACGGCGAAAGTCGCTCCCGGCAGTTTGCAAAATTGCAACGCGTCGGCGTGCCCATGGAACACGCCGGGCTTCACATGAATCAGCGGGCAAGTCGGGAACCATTCGCCCTGCTGGTCGGTGACAAATATGTCGCCCGCGAGGTTCGTGCCGATGCCGGAGGGCGAGCGGAATCCGCCCGACACCGCCGCCCAGTCGCCGCTTGGCTCGACGCGGACACTCCAGCCGCGCCACCGGTTGTCCGCAAACGGCCCTTTGCCGATCGTGCAGTTGAGCGCGAGCCACAGGTTGCCTTGGCCGTCGATCGCCGGGCCGTAGGCGTACTCGTGATAATTGCCGGTGACACCCCAACCCTTGGCGTGGGTGAGATATTCGTCCGCCCGCCCGTCGCCGTCGGTGTCGCGCAGCCGCGTGAGTTCGCTGCGCTGGACGGTGAACAGATCACCCGTCCGGTACGCGAGGCCAAGCGGTTCGTGCAGTCCACTGGCAAATTTTTTGTAAACCGGCTCGCCGGTGGACAGCTTTTCGGCGATCCAAACTTCGCCCTTGCGGATGGCCAGCGCCATGCGGTCGCCGGGCAGCGCCGCCATCCCGCTGACCTCGAGTTTCAGTTCCGCAGGGAACGGGACGGAGGTGAGTTGATAAAAATCATCCTCCGCAGCGTCGGCGGGCAGCGCGCCGATCAGCAGGATTGCGAGCGTTTTTTTCACCATCGCCATTGCACCTCCAATGTCGCGTTTTTGTCGGCATCGAACTCCACCGGCGCGAGCAGTTCCGAGCGGTCGCCGATAACCCGGACCCGCGCCGTCGGCGCAACGGTCGTGAGCGCATCGTCGCCGACCCAAACGCCCGACTCGCCGCCCGAAAATTGCGCAGCGACAGCCAAGCGCACCCACAGTCGGCCTTGGCCTCCGCTGAACATCATGCGCCGCCGAAAGCCGTCGACCATCGGCGTGAGCCTGTCCGCGATTTCCGCTTGGCCAAGCCGGTACAGAAACGTCGGCACGCCGTCGGCGTCCAATCGGTAGCCGCGAAACTGTAGGCCATCGCTTGGCCAAGGCTGCTGCAAGTCGGCCAAGACGGCGACCGACGGGCCGGACGGCAGCGTCGCGACCGGCGAGCCAAGCGGCTTGGCCAACGGCGTGAACCGGTCGTCCCAAGTGCTCTCGGCGTCCAGAAATTTTCCGCGCCAAAGCAGCGCCCAGCGCACTTGCGCGGCATCGAACGCAGCATGCGCTCCCGCCGGAAAACCGACCGCAACTGCGTGAGGCCCGGCGCTTTCCATGAACGTGCGAAACACAATCGGCTCGTCGCTGGGAACAAGCTCGAACGAGCCCTTGTTTTCTAGCCCAACGGGGAGGCGCGCCTGATCGAGTTCCTTGAGGTAAACCCAGAGGCTGTCGATCTGCCGCTCGGTGTTGCCGCCGAGAACGTTGCTCGTGGCTTTGCCGTCCGGCCAAAAGGAGGGCATGCGTGTGCCGGGCCGAAACTTGGGCGGCGCGATGAGATAATCGCGAAACCATTCGGGGCGAAGCCGGCCGGGCGCGTGGGCCAAATCCGTGCCTTGAATGCCGAGCGACTTGTGACCGCCGAGCCGATGGCAAACGACGCAGCCAAGGCCTTTCGTGCCGATGAGTTCCCGGCCGTACATGCTGCGGCCTACTTGATTTTCCCGGCCGTGATCCGGCGTCGGTCGCACGTCGGCGCGCGCATCGTCGGCGGCGAGATGACTCGACAAAAACGCCGCGTTCGCCTCGCCGAAATCCGGCATGCGCGTCGTCATGTGCGGCCGGATCGCGCCGTCGCCGCGTAGCACTTTTCGCAACGCAGACTCGGTCAGCTTCGCCCCGACGCCGGTCAGGCTGGGCGGCAGTCTGCCCTCGTCGCCGAGGTCGTTTGCGGTGGACAAAAACAGCGCGTCGCTCGCCGTCGCCGGGCCGCCAAGCGCCTCCCGCGAGTGGCACGCGACGCAGTTGAGCGCGAGCATCCGCGCGTGAGCCTTGGCCAACGCGGGACGCGCCAACGCCGACCCGATGGCGGCGCGTTGCACGTCGCTGAAATTGTAAAACGGCACGCCCGCGATCGGCTCCGCGCTGAGGCAGCCGTTGTGTTTTCCGGCGAGCTGTTTTAGCGCCGGGACGCTTGGTCGATGTTTGCCGGGCGAGTGGCAGTGAGTGCAGCCAAGCGATGCAAACTGGGACTTGCCACGAACGCGCAGATGCCAACCGACCAGCCCGCGCCGAAGCCGGGGCGACGCCTCCGCCGGCCGCTTGCCCAAAAGGTGAGCGGCGAGATCGCTGGCCTCCTGCCGGGTCATCGGCACGCGCGGCATGCGGCCGCTTGGCCGCGCGGTGAGTGGGTCGAACAAAAACGCCGCGAGTGTCGCTGCGCTCTGTTTTTCATTCAAAAACTTGGGGCGATAATCCGCGCCGTGACAGGCGGCACAGCCGATCGTTTTGAAAAGCGCCTCGCCTCTCGCGGCATCGCCGGTTTGGGTAGGCGCCGGGTGGGCGTCGGGCGCTTGGCTCATCAAATAGTGCAACAATGCTTCCGCCGATTTTTCGCGTTTGCGCGGGGAAAAACCGGCGAGCAAGTCCGGCATGAGCGTGCCCGGCTCGGTCTCGTGCGGCGCGGCGAGCCAGCGCTTGAGCCAAGTGGCGCGGGGGCGTTGGGTGAACAGCACCGGCGCGGGGCTTGGCTGCGAGTCATCGTCGTGGCAGTGGGTGCAACCGGCGTTGGCGATGAGTGCTTGGCCAACGGCTGCGTCGTCGGCTGTGAGCGTTTGCGCTTGGCCAAGCGCACAAGCCAGCACGAGCGCAAAACGGGATGTCGTGCCGGTCGTCACCCGGCGGCGCGGGCGGCGTCGAGAAGTTTCATCCACGCGCCCATGTAGTGGCCGTGATCCCAGAAAGTGCGGCCGCTGACGAGGTTGCCGTCGATCACGCACGGTTCATCGACGAATGTGCCGCCGCACACCTCGAGGTCGAACTTGGCCTTGGGCACCGTGGCCATGCGGCGACCGCGAACGCAGTCGGCCCGCGCGGCGATTTCCACGCCGTGACACACGCTGGCGATGGGGGCGTTTTTCTCAAAAAAGTAACGGGTGACGCGCAGCAAATCTTCGTCCTCGCGAATGTATTCCGGCGCACGGCCGCCGCTGAAAAAAATACCGAGGTACTCCTCCGGCTTGATGTCTTTGAACGCAATCTCCGCCGGCATCGTGTAGCCTTCCCACTCCTTCGTGATCGTCCAGCCCGGTTTGTTTTGGTGCATCACCATTTGGTACTCGCGCTTTTCCGGGGCCGCGAGCACCGGTTCGTAGCCGCCCTCGATCAGGCGGAAGTACGGATACATGGTGTCCACCGTCTCGGCGGCATCCCCGAAAATAATCAGGACTTTAGGCTTGGCTTCGTCACTCATGGCAGCGGGCGAGTTAAGCCTTAGCCAAGTATCTTTCCAAGCCAATTACTCACGCGAAGGCGCGAAGGCGCGAAGAAGAAAAAGACAGAAAGTTTGATTATTGGTTCATTCGCAGGCGTGAAGACGTGAAGTCTTTGTGATTATTGGCAATGCGTTTTATTCCCTCCTTGAATGTTGCGGCACCGAAATTGATAAGCAGTCCGAGCGGCATTTGCAAAAGCCGGAGATAGGTGAGGACTTGTTTTGAATGGACTGGTGAGATTTTTTCAACGGACTTGAGTTCGATCAGTAATTTGTCCTCCACGATGATGTCGGCACGGAATCCTTCGCTAAACGTTTTGCCCGCGAGTTTAATTGGCACAGGTACCTGCCTTTTTATGAGTAAACCACGATCCGCCAACATCGTTGCCAGCACAACTTCGTAAACGCTTTCCAGCAATCCCGGGCCAGCCTCGACATGCAGTTTGTAACCACAATCCACCACAACGGCGGACAACTCTTCGACGTTTTGGGCCTCACGCGAAGACGCGAAGGCGCGAAGAGGTTTTGAAGAACATGTTTTTTGCTCGCCGTCACTCATTGCCGTTTCGTCACCAACTTCCGACGTTCTTTTCATTTTGATTCCTTCGCGTCTTCGCGCCTTCGCGTGAGTTTACTTTTAGAACTTGGCCAGGCGCTTTTCCAAGTAAGTTCGGGCGCGGTTGATTTCAGCGGTGGTTTTGGTGGCGGTGGGGAGGATGGGGATTCCGCGCGGCACGGGGTGCATGAAGATGGACGTGTAGCCGGTGTAGTCGATTTGTTTGAGCGCACGGACGATGGGCGTGAAGTCGAGTTCGCCGCGGCCGGGCATTTGGAGGAGTTCCTGTTCCTTGGGCAGTTTTTTGTGGCAACCCATGCCGTGCTGCCACGCGTAAAACATGACCATGCGGTTGCCGAGCGAACGGATCAGTTTGGCCAAGTCGTCGGCGCTTTGGCCAAGCGATTCGAGATGGTAGGGGGCCAGCGCGATGCCGATGTTTTTTGAGGGCGCCAATTCGGCGAGCCACTTGAGCGCATCGGGCGAGTCGATGAGGTTGTTGCCGTGGTTTTCGATGCCGAGGGTGACCCCCGCCGCCTCGGCGGCGGCGATGTGCGGTTTCATTTTTTCGGCGAACGCTTTGACGGCGGCCTTGAGTTCGCTGCCTTGCAATCCCTTGGGGCCGCTGCCGCCGCAGACCAGCAGATTGCCGCCGAGTTTGGCGCACACTTTCATTTCCGGTTGCAGCTTGAACGGGCCAAGGTCGTAGTGAGTGATGCACCCAAGCCGGACGTTGTGCCGCTTGAGTAGTGCGGCGAATTTGTCGTGGCCCATTTTCTCCATTTGCTCGCGTTGGCTGCCGTGGACCTGCGGCCAAATATCGATAGTCTGTGCGCCTGTTTTTTGCACTTCGGGCACGATCGCCGACAACGGCAGCGTGCCGTACATCGACGACGAGAGAATGTAGTTGAGCCGGAAGCCCGGCTTGGCCAAGGCGCACGGGATGACGCCGGCGCTCACGGCACCGAGGGCCGTCAATGTGAGGAATCGCCGCCGGGACAGGGTCGCTTGGCCGGTTGGCTGCCGTTTGGCCAAGTTTTGTTTTTTGGATGAGTTCATTTTGCGAATCAAGTGGGCTGGGAATCTTGGTTTGAACCGGAGCGCCGGGCAAGCCTGTCGTGAACAAACGAGGTCGGCGTTCGCGCTTGGCCAAGTTCTGAACTGGACTTGGGCGGGGGGCTTGGGCAAATTGCCGCCCGGTTATTTTTACAAAACATCATGTCACTCACATCTGTTAAACAACTCAAGACTGTCAAAAAGAATGTCCGCAAACACGTGGACGCTGCCCTCGAGAAAACCGGCGGGCTGCTCCGGCTCGCGCCCGCTTGGGTGCCGCGGTCATTCCTGCAGCCGGGCCTGCGGCTCAAGCTGCATCCGGATGATACCTACGCTTACGGCCTGAATCGCGGCGGCATTGATGAGCGTTGGTTCGGCTCCACCACCGAGGCCGCCAACGAGGGTCGCGTGCCCGACGAGGGGCTGAGCTACGTGGTGCACGGACGCAACCGGTTCACCCTGCGCGACGCGGTGGCCGAGTGCGGGGCGGACATCATCGGCAAACGCATCTGGAAAAAATACGGCAAGTGGCCGGTGTACTCGAAATTCTTCGACAACATGGGCCCCATCCCGCATCATATGCACCAGAACGCCAAACAGGCCAAGCTGGTCGGGCAGGAAGGCAAGCCGGAGAGTTATTATTTTCCGCCGCAACACAACAACGTCGGCAACAATTTCCCGTACACCTTTATGGGCCTCGAGCCGGGCACCACGAAGGCGCAAGTGCGTCAGTGCCTCGCGGATTGGAACAAAGGCGACAACGGCATCCTCGACCTCAGCCGCGCGTACCGCCTCAAGCCCGGCACCGGCTGGCTCATCCCGCCCTGCATCCTGCACGCGCCCGGCAGCCTTTGCACCTACGAACCGCAATGGGGCAGCGACGTGTTCGGCATGTACCAAAGCCTCGTCGAAGGCCGCGAAGTGCCGTGGAGTTTGCTCGTGAAGGACATGCCGAAGAAAAAGCACCGCGACCTCGACTTCATCGTCAACCAACTCGACTGGGCCGGGAACACGAATGAGAATTTCAAGGACAGCCATTACCTAGAGCCCATCCCGGTGGCCGATACCCGCAAGCAGGGTTACGTCGATCGCTGGATCGTCTACGGCCGAATCAAAAAGGAGCAGCTTTTCACCGCCAAGGAACTCACCGTCGATCCCGGCGTAACATGCACCGTGAAAGACAAGGGTGCTTGGAGCGGCATCTGCGTGCAGGGCAAAGGCACCATCAACGGCCAGCCGCTAAACAGCCCCAAGCTCATCCGCTTCCACGAGTTGACCGAGGACGAATACTTCTGCACCGAGGCCGGCGCCAAGGCCGGTGTCACCTTCGAG
>CAUZVJ010000124.1:0-7167 GCA_963583225.1 Verrucomicrobiia bacterium | reverse complement strand
CAAAGGTAGATATCCTGGTTTTTTAGGTAAGGATAAATCGTCCCTGTGGTAATATCCCAAGATCGGTTGTACTGCTGGCCGTTGGGCTTCTTACCTTTTACAATCTGCTGGGATGACTTATTCCGAGGATGCACCAGCCATTCATGCATATGAGGCAGATGATCGTCATTGTCATCCGTATAATAAATCATTGTTAGACCAAACTGCTTCAGGTTGTTCATGCAACTTGTCAACCGAGCTTTTTCCTTGGCCTTCGCCAAGGCAGGCAGAAGCAGTCCGGCCAAAATCGCAATGATGGCGATCACTACCAGCAATTCGATCAGTGTGAATGCGTCTTGTTTCCGGTATCGGTTTGTTTTCATTGGCAATTTCAAGGGTTCGAGTCGAGAATTTACGCCTGCTTGATGAAGCCGTCAACCAACAAACTAGCTATTTAACCAAATAAAAAGGCGATCCATTGGGGATCGCCTTGAAAAATGAAATAATCAAGTAGCCTAACAACTACCTTTTTCGGGCCGATGCCCGATCCTGCATCCAAGCAACGTCGGGATTGTTGGGAGACGCAACGTTCAACTGCATCCCTATTCTGCCGTCAAAACTCGCCGGGACTTTGGTGCGTTTATCCATCCATTTCTTGATCTCAGCATGGCCATCGCCAAACGCAAAGCCGCAGGCGCCATTATGGAAGCTGGCCGGGAAGTCGATGATGCGCGCTCCCCCATCCCGAGCATCACACTTCACCGCAAACGCAGCATCATTGATGCTGTTGGGGTGTTCGTCCAAAAATACAAACAAATTGGACGGGCCCGGAACACCCATGTCGCCCTCCTTCATGTACGTGCGAAATGACGAATAAGGCAGCCATTGACCGGCCCCTCCGCCTTCGAAGGGATTTCGCCCAAACGACTGACTCATGGAAATACTGCGCACGCGGGGTATGGTGTTTCTTCCAACCCTCACGACGCTCTTGTCAGCCGGGCATTTGAAGACTTCTGCGTTTTGCAAATATTTACCCAGCAAGGCACCCCGCTTGGGATCCAGCAACAAACCCTTGTCCGTATTATCCCGGTTGCCGCCGTTGAAATTCAACCCCCCTGGAACCCAGACTTTACCCGAACGCCAGTCTCCCAGGCAGCCGGCCAAAAAGCCATCGTTGTCTCCCGCATACATCAGCCAGGCCAGAGCAATTTGCTTGTTGTTGCTCATGCAACTGATCCCGCTAGCCTTGGCCTTGGCCTTGGCTAATGCCGGTAATAACAGGCCGGCAAGAATGGCGATGATCGCGATGACCACCAGCAATTCGATCAGCGTGAAACCTCCCTTTTTATTTTTTATTTTCATGACAAATTAATAGCGTGACAAAACTAGCGTTCAGAGGGCGTTGCCGCTTTTCCTATTCGTGGCATAATGTTCCTTCATGTACATGATGTCCCGATTATCCGAATCTGAGAAACCAAAATTGAAAGTACCGGGCCGCGAGGCCGTTCCCACTGTCCCCCTAGCTGCCGTTTTCGTCTTCGAAGAAAGCCACTTTTTTGTGGTCGCATGACCATCCGCCCAACTTAAGGTGCTGTAATCATTATGCCAGGGAGCAACCGGATCAATCCAGTTATTCCCGGCACCCATACTAATAATCCACGACCCCATATTGTATTGACGGGGATCGGATTCCTCCACGTAAACATACTTGTCCGATGGACTTCTGACTTGGGAAATTTTTTTGACAGACAGGCCCTGTTGCTCCCCATTTAGACCTCCGGCACCGGAATAACTAACGTAAGTCAAGGTTGGCGATGCGGAGCTGATCCGTTTATCGCCGGGGCAGTGGTACACCCCAGGGTCACCCGAATGTGGGAAAAGTAAGCCCTTTCTAATCCCCTCCTTCTCAGATTCTATCTCACGTTGTCTGGAAGATAATTTTCCCATTTGCTGCGCCCTTTCACGGGGTATTGCCTGAGGACCCCACCACCAGTCACCCCGGCCGTAGGTTGACCCGCCACAAAGCTTGTCATCGTTCTCGGTCGCATACATTGTCCAGGCTAGAGCCAGTTGCTTTTGATTGTTCTGACAGGCCGCTCCCGTCGCCAGGCCTTTTGATTTTGCCAGTGCAGGCAAAAGGAGAGCAGCCAGAATAGCGATGATAGCAATGACCACCAACAACTCAATCAGCGTGAAACCATATTGGATGCGTTTGGTATTCATGGAAAAGTTGAGGCAAACGAGGCGGACAATGTGCTCAATTGATGAAGCTGTCAACCAACAAACTAGTTTTTAAACCAAATAGAAAGGCGATCCGCTCGGGATCGCCTTGAAAAATAAGATAATCGAGTATCTTAACGACGGGAACCTTGTCGGGCCGAGGCCCGATCCTGCATCCATGCCACATCAGGATTGTTCGCGGACGCGACGTTAAGTTGGAGGCCGCGCTTGCCATAGGAGGGTTCTACTTTAGTCCGTTTATCCATCCATTTCTTTATTTCTGCATGGCCATCGGCAAAAGCGAATCCGCAAGCGCCATTATGAAAACTGGCCGGGAAGTCGATAATGCGGGCGCCGCTGTCACGAGTGTTGCATTTCACTGCAAAGGCCGCGTCGTTGATGCTGTCGGGATGCTCATCCAGGAAGACGAACACGCTTGACGGGGCCGGGGCGACTATCGAAGAAATGGTGGGATAGGTCCGGAACGGGGGTGAGGGAAGCCAATTCCCGGCACCATTGCTTGGAGTCCCAAAGGACTGACTCATGGAAATGCTCCTGACACGGGGAATGAGCGTGAATGCCCATCTTGTTGTCTTCTTTCCCATCTTGACCATGCTCATGTCTGCGGGACATTTGAACACATCGGGACTTGGAAGATATTTCCCCAATTGGCCCTTAAGGAGGTTGTTTTTGTTTGTGTTAACCGGATTGTTTGCCTGGAAATTGATCCACCCCGGAACCCACTGCATGGTGGTGGCCACTTGATCGTCGTTGTCCAAGGCAAACATCCGCCAAGCGATCAGGATTTGACGGTTGTTGCTCATGCAACTGATCCCGGTGGCCTTGGCCTTGGCCCTAGCCAAGGCTGGGAGCAACAGACCAGCCAAAATCGCGATGATGGCAATCACCACCAGCAACTCAATCAGCGTGAACCCCCATCTTTTTTTGTTTTTCATGACAATAAGTAACCTGACGAAACTAACCCCCATGACATCGACCTCAATGGGCCATTGGACAAGCAATTCGGAAAAAAAAGGCGGCCCAATGGACCGCCGTTTAAAAATCAACAAAAGTCTATTTTTTGATCAGGGCCGAGGTCCGCATCTGCATCCACACGATGTCCGGGCTGCGAACGCCACGCTTAATCGCCGGGCCGCGCTTTTCCAAATCAGTTCCCGGCCACACCCATTTGTGAATCTCCGAGTGGCCGTCCGCAAAGGCAAACCCAGCGGCCATATTGTGGTAGGTGGCCGGCCAATCGATCATGCGGAAGCTGGGCGCTCCCGGCCCAAGTGTCGCAAACCCTGCATCGTTGATGCTCCCGTGGTTTTCATCGACTAGCATGAACGTGCTCGCCGCGCCAGGTGAGTTACTGCCCACTTCGACGCTGACGAATGATCAGGGCCGAGGTCCGCATCTGCATCCACTCAATGTCCGGGCTGCGAACGCCACGCGTAATTGCCGGGCCGCGCTTTTCCAAATCAGTTCCCGGCCACAACCATTTGTGAATCTCCGAGTGGCCGTCCGCAAAGGCAAACCCAGCGGCCATATTGTGGTAGGTGGCCGGCCAATCGATCATGCGGAAGGTGGGCGCTCCCGGCCCAAGTGTCGCAAACCCTGCATCGTTGATGCTCGAGTGGTTTTCATCGACCAGCATGAACGTGCTCGCCGCGCCAGGTGAGTTAAAGCTGCCCATTTTGCCGTAAGTGTGCCATCTACTCCCCCGGGAATGACTGTGGAGGCCGTCCAGCCACGGGCCATGCACCGCCAGCTTTGACTTGGAATCGTAGGGGTAGGTTCCCACCGCCTGGCTCATGGCAATACTCCGGTAACGGGGAATTGTTTTTGATACTCCATCTTCCCGCACTTTGTACGTGCTTGGATCAGCCGGACACCGCCAGACCGTGATATTGCCACCGAGATAGGGTGCAATGCGATTCCATTGCCAAGGCTTCACTCCTCGCAGGTTATAGGCCGCTATGTCACTGGGGGTTGGTCCGGTCAGCATAAAACGGGCATTGGTGGGATTCGATGCCTGACCACTGCACCAGTTTTTCCAAGGGCTGGAATTACCATCGTCGTGATTGGGGGGGATGAAGTCCTCCTCATCCGAGGCATACAGGTGAAACCCCTTGATCATCTGGTTGGTGTTGTTCATGCAGAAGATGCCGTGCGCCTTGGTCTTGGCCTTGGCCAAGGCCGGCAGCAACAGGCCTGCCAGAATGGCGATGATGGCGATCACCACCAGCAACTCGATCAGCGTGAAACCGGAGGAAGTGCGATTTTTTTTCATAAATGTCCTTTCGTCAAAAGCCGAAATGGGAATCTGCCGCTTGGCCAAGCGGCTGTCAACCGTAAATCGGGCGAAAATCAGAGATCCAGCGGGCCGATCATCTTCTCCCCTTCCATCTCGTAAATGCCCACCAAATAGTCGTTTTCGAGCACTTCACCCACTTTCAACTGGCCCATGAGGGTGATCGGCTGGTCCATGATCGGCTGGACACCCTCGCCAGCCATCCGGATGTTGATCCACTCGTTGATCTTGGGCACGGTGCCGAAGCAGCACATCGACTGGTCCCGCATGATCAGCAGTTCCGTGACCAATCCGTTCTCCACCTTGAGCGGCAGCATGAAGCCCCGGATGGCCACCGCTTTTTTGTCGAGCGACTTGATGCGCTCCGGGATCTGGGCGTTGAGCTTGGCCAACTCCACCTTGTTGGTGACCGGGTCAAGCGGCACCTCGTACGCGAACGACGCCAACTTGTCGAAGGTGACCCCCTGATACCCGTCGATCGCCTCCGGCGGCAGCTCCTCCCCGGTCTCGACAAACGGCTGGACCAACTCAACCAGATTTGGGGGCGGCTCCGTTGCGGCGGCAGGCGGGGCTTCATCGGCCGGCGGCTTGGGCGTCTCCTCCGGCTTGGCTTCCGGTGCCGGGGTTTCCTCGACCGGCTCCGGCTCCTCGATCAACTCGATGCTTTCGCTCAGGCTGTCGAGTTGATCCTGGGTGGGAGCGGGTTGCTCCAGGCTGGGCTTGTTGACAAAAACCTCGTACCCCGCGTACAGGACCAAAGCCGCAACCACAGCCTTTATTGCGTACCATTTCCACAAATCCGGTTTTTCCTGTGTACTCATTTCAGTTGCCCTTCGGATAGTTGAACGCAACGCTTCGATAGACCCTGCCCTGAACGGTCACCTCTGGCAAGACCGCATCGAACGCCTCCACGGCCGCCAGCCAATCTGCCCTGGCCACGAACTGTGACGTGTCACCGACCGTCTCGCCGGTGCCGGTGTTGGCCACCGCCGTGAAGGTCAGCCTGGCCTCCCCGTCAGCCCGCTTGGCCAGGACCTCGAACGACTTGGCCTCGATCCGCAGATACCGCTCCATGTGTGGCGTGAAAAACCAAGCGGTCATCGTGCCGGTTTCCGCATCGGCCAAAAACTCGATGTGTGCCGCCTCGTCACCCAGTGTCACCCCCGCGCCCCCGTGCGGCGGGTCGTGATGATGTGGCTTGGCGTGCGAGTGGTCCTGCTCGTGGCCGCCGCCGCACCCCGCTTGGCCAAGCGCAACCAACCCCGCGAGGATCAAAAAATGAAACGGCTTCATTTCATTACTCCGGCAATCAAACAGCGGCTTTCACAAAAAAACATCCGGTGGTTCACCCTCATCCGGCCTCCGGCCACCTTCTCCCTGAGGAAGAAGGAAATTTGGCCAAGGGGGTAAAGGTAGGGCGTGCTGTCCCCAGCGCGCCGGGGCTGTCGCGGACGGCTGAAAACAGCCATCCCTACCCGCGCTTGGCCAAGCTCCCTCTCCCAGCGGGAGAGGGCCGGGGAGAGGGAGAACGCGAACGACGTTTTGCAACTTTCTCAAGCTGTATGTTTTTAGTGACATCGGGCGCGCTTTTGAATCGCTCAGGAAATGGGGGTCAGGTTTTCGGCCACGTCGGTTCGGTACGCCTTGGCCGCCGGGACCAGCCCGGCCAGCGCGCCCAACCCCAGCATGGCCAACGGCGCCCAAGCCATCACCGGCTGAAGCTCGAGCGGGTTGAGGACGATGCCGGTCTCCTGCCGAATAAACCAAGCGGCGACACTCATGATGACAAAATACACTCCGAACCCGCCCACCGCACCCAGCGCCGCGATGCCGCTCGCCTCCAGCACCACCACGGCAAAAATCGTCGCGCGCCGAGCACCCAGCGCACGCAGAATCGCGATCTCGCGGCGTCGCTCGTTCATCGAGTTGTAAATGCTCGCGAGGATCGAGCCGGCCGCCACCAGCGCCACGAGGAACGCCACCGCCCGCAGCACCATCTCCACTGGGGCAATCTTGTTGAACAGTTTTGACATCGTGTCGGCGATGGGCCAGGCGAACGTCATCACGTCGCCCTGCAGGTTGAATTCCTGGTTCATCATCATGCCGCTTCGTTTGCTGCGCAACTTCACCAACACGGCGCTCACGTCTGTCGCCGTCTCGGCGTTGTGCCCCGCCATGTTTTGCAGCCCGGCAATCGGGATCCAAATCACCCGGTCTGTCGGCGTGTTGCTCGGCTCCATGATGCCGGACACGACATACGTCTCGGCGTGCTTTTTGTTCTCGTCGAAAATTAGGCCGTGATACGGGTGGAACGTGTCGCCCACTTTCAGCCGGAGCCGCTCCGCCGCGAAACTGCCCACCACCGCCTGTTTCTTTTTCGGGTTGAACAGGTATCCGTCGCGCACGGCGTACTTTTTGCCCTCGCGATACTCGACCTCGAACAGGTTCGTCGTCACGCCGATGAGCCGGTAGCCGTGGTAATTGTCCCCGACCGCGATCGGCACTGCGGTGGCCACGCGCCGGTCGGCGGCGATCCGCCCATATTGCTCCCACGACAGGTTGCCCGGCGACGCCTCGAGATGAAAAATGGAGTTGAGCACCAGTTGCAACTTGGAGCCGCGAGCGCCGAACACGCCGTCGAAGCCGGAGTCCAC
>CAUZVJ010000123.1:0-7174 GCA_963583225.1 Verrucomicrobiia bacterium | reverse complement strand
GGGCCAAGTGGTAGTACGACGAAACCCCCTCAAGCTCGAACCACTGTTTTTCCAGATGGAACTGCTTCCACCGCTCCCAGAAGCGCTCGTAAAATTCATCGGCCTGATCATGGGTGAGTTTCGCCCCGCGGGCCTTGTGGGATTTCAGGTCATAGGCCAGGGAGCCGGGGGCATACGGATCAAGCAGCTTGGCCAAGCGCCCCAGCCGGGTCTCCACATCGTGACTGACCAGGTCGCCAACACCCTCCAGTTCCTTGAATTCATCCACCCTCAAGGCCAGCACGCCGCCGTCAAGGAATGGGTGATTGACGCGCGAAAGATCGAGGCCTTTCCTCAGCGTTTTCAGTTGATGATGAAAATCAGAAAATGATTCCATTAAATGCCCATACTCCAAAACGACGTCATCCCACTGGTTTTGGTGATCATGCTCCCTCTCCTGCCTGGAGTTTTGCCAGTGAAACACCTCGGCATTCCAGAGGGTTCCCGGCTCGGCGGTGGAATGGAGGGAATGCCCGTCGTCTTGATGGCTTAACTCATATCGCTCCTCCATGAGGTTGGTCAGTTGCGTCATTGAGTTCAGGTGAACGACCGCTTGCTTGACGGATTGCAATTCAAAGTCATCCACTTTCAAGCTCATCTCCATCAGGTCTGCCAACACTTCGGGCCTCACCAAGCCGTGATCGATCGCTTTGTCGGTGCTCAGTGTACTCATTTGCTCCCTGATGGATGTCATGTGCTCCCTGAGCAACTCCTGCGCCCTTCGTCTTTCAAACAAACTCATCCCGATGGCTGTTTCCAGGTTGTCCGCATCGATCTTGGCAAGCTTCACCCGGCGCACGAAGCGGTTCAGCTTCCCCTGAAACCTCTGGACAACCGGCCCAAACGTCGAGTCGCTCGTGATCTCATCCCCCGTATGCTGAAACCAATTGGCGTAGGCATCCTCCCTTGCCTGCATCAACCGCACTCGAAATTTCTTGAGTTCATCCAGGGACAATTCATCCAGTCGCCCGAACGCCTCTCTGTTAGCGCCATCCTCCAGCGCGTCACGGTAAACCTTCGGCCGTCCCTGCATCTCCGATTGATCGGCTTTCAGCCTCGACACCCACTGGGCCTT
This sequence comes from Verrucomicrobiia bacterium, assembly GCA_963583225.1. GTDB lineage: Bacteria > Verrucomicrobiota > Verrucomicrobiia > Limisphaerales > UBA1096 > UBA1096. Next base: position 6,060 of record CAUZVJ010000123.1, on the reverse strand, counting down.
GTGCGCTTTTTTCTCCTGCAAATAGTTCGTCACCCGTATAACGGTGTAATTCAACGCCACCCCAAAAACCAAAACAGCCGCATAAGGAAGGAATGCCTTGAAGTTGACCGGCTTCCTCTTCGAGGCTGCCTCATCTTCCTCTTCCTCACCATCCAGTGTGACCAAGAGCGACTCCACGACGGCACCTTTGGCATGGTTAATGTCCGCCTTGCAGTAGGGACACCGGTAGATGCCGAACATCTTCTCTCCACTCTCGAGTTTAAGACTGTTGCCGCACTTGGAACAATCGACTGAACCTGGCATCACGTTGACGAGCCAGAACTCCCTCTCCGGGGCGGCCTCCTCCTGGGCCTCAGCGGATTCCGGCTCCCCAGTCGTGGCATCACCATCTGTCTCGACCGACTCGGCCCCCTCCTCCGCCGGTGAGTCTTCGGCGGCATCCTGCTCATCCTCAACGGGTTCCAGCTCTTTTGTGCTACGCTCACTGGCGGTTTTTGCCTCAATTAATTCCTCGCACTCTGGACAGAAACAGAGGCCCATCACCCGCTCCGGCTCGGGCAGTAGAATTTCTTTTTCGCACTTGGGGCACGAGAATTGTTCCGGCATGAGAGACTCGCTACGGCTCGCCTCAATCAATCTCTCGAGGAGAGTCTTGTCCACTTTTCCCCCGGGCTCTTCCGATTCCCCCTCTTCTGACTCTGCCTCTTCCGATTCTTCGTCGGTTGTTGCTTCATCAGTTGACCCCTCTTCGGCTTCGATCTCCTCGGCCTCCTTCGCTTCTTCTGATTCAGCCGACGGTTCTTGCCTGCCTCCATCTTCATCGATAAGCAACGGTGCATCCTCCGATTCATCGGCAACAGCGGGTTCCGGCTCATCGGCCGTGTCCGGCTCAGGTGATTCACTACTGGCGTCCTCTCCGCTCTCCCCTTGCGGTGCATCTTCCTGCTCCGTCTCCGCAGACTCGACATCCTCCGACTCGGTCGCTTCCGAGGCAGCTTCCTCCACGGGTGCCTCTTTAACGGGTGGCTCCGGGGCCGCGATGGTTGCCTTGCAGTACGGGCAGTTGAGTGAATCCTCATCCCGTTGTTCCGGCATCAACTTGATTGCACGATCGCACTCCGGACACTCGATCAGCTCGGGGAATTTCTGCTCCGATGCCGGAGTCGCCGCGGTTTCTTCCACAGTCTCCAGTTGTTTCGCAACCACAGCCCGGGTCTCGGCGGCGTTGTTTTTTTGCCCGCAATGCGGACAGGCAAAATCCCCGGAAGTACGTTCCGTCTCGCTCAGAAACAGGGCATTGTCACAGGACAAGCAGGCAAACACATCCGGCAGTTCGATATTCTCCGTTGGCGCATCATCCACCTTGGCCTCCTCGACGACCGGTTCCTCCTCGCTCTCCGCCGCTGCCTCGTCGGGTGACTTGGATGCAGGCTCGCCTGACTCGTCGCTCGACAACGCCTCTTCAGCCACCTCTGGAGGTGTCTCATCGGGTTGCTCGACGGCAGACCCATCCGACTCGTCAATGGACGATGTTTCTTCAACCGTTTCATCGGCGGCTGACTCGGTTTCCGGCGGCTCCGCCGGGGATGCATCTTCCGCACTATCCTCTGCAACTTCCGCGTCGGCTTCTTCCTCCGACGCCTCCCCTTGCAGGATATCCCCCGGGGTGTACTCATGACGGCAGAACGGGCAGGAGTACTTCTCCAAAGTTCGCTCATTCTCGTCGAGAAAAAGCGCCTTATCACAGGAAACACAGGCAAATATGTCCGGAAACTCCGCCATCAAATCAATTGCTTAACAAGTGACGCAACGCGCAAACAAGCTCGAATCAGGGCAAAAAAAAGAAAAGTGCCGCATCACTCTGCGTTGATTATCGACAATAAGGTACAATTCTTAAGGGATTGTGCCAAAACCGGCAGAATTGCTACCTCCACAGTGGCTCACTGTCAACCAAGCGCCCGAGCAGGCAGTCGTCAGCCGGTGGGAAATCGCGCTTGGCCAAGCTCTCCCGCGTGGCCCACTCGTACGCGGCACAGCCGATGGCACGAGGCTCACCCTTGGCCAAACGGCAGAGGAAGAATTTCAGGTGAACGGTTTTTTCGGGGTAGTCATGGGTGATCTCCTCGAACGCTTGGCCAAGCGCAACCTCGATGCCCAGTTCCTCGCGGAGTTCTCGGATGAGGCATTCCTCGAAGCTCTCGCCCGGCTCGCGTTTGCCGCCGGGGAATTCCCACAAGCCGGCCAAGTGACTGCCTTCGGGGCGTTGGGTGATGAGAAGTTTTTGCCGGTGAAAAACCAGGCCGGCAGCGACGTCGATGGGCTTAACGGCCAATGCTCTTGTAGGTGAAGCCAAGTTGCTCCATCTCCGTCGGGTCAAACAGGTTTCTCCCGTCGAACAACAGCGGCGCTGTCATCGCTTCCCGTGCCTTGGCCAAATCCAACTCCTTGAACTCCGGCCACTCGGTCGCGACGATGAGCGCGTCGCAACCGTCGGCCACGCTGTCCATGTCATCGACATAAGTAACGCCCTCCGCCGGCAGCAACTCCTTGGCTTTCTCCATCGCCTTCGGGTCATGCACGCGCAGCGTCGCTCCCTCTTTGAGCAATCGCTGGCAAACTTCGATCGCCGGTGACATGCGTACATCGTCCGTGTTCTGCTTGAACGCCAAACCCAGCACGCCAATCGTTTTGTCCTTCAAAATCCACAGCGTGTCGGTGATCTTTTTTAGAAAGCGATCCATCTGCCCGGCGTTGATTTTTTGCACTTCTTTCAGCAAGCCAAAATCGTAGCCAAGGTCGTCGCTGATGCGGATGAACGCACTCAGGTCTTTCGGGAAACAACTCCCGCCGAAGCCAAGCGACGCGTTGAGGAATCGCCGACCGATGCGCTCGTCCATCCCGATGCCGGTCGCCACTTCCTCGACGTTCGCGCCGGTCGCCTCGCAGATTGCCGCCACGGCGTTGATGTACGAAATCTTCATCGCGAGAAACGAGTTGGCAGCATGCTTGATCAACTCGGCCGAGTTGATGTCGGTGAAAATAATCGGCGCGTTGAATGGCTCGTAAATCTCCCGCATCGCCGCCTCTGGCTTTTTTGAGGTCGTTCCAACCACAATGCGATCCGGATTCATAAGGTCTTCCACCGCAAAGCCTTCGCGCAGAAATTCCGGGTTGCTAATGACGTCAAATTCGCAATCCGTTTTGCAGTAGCGCTTGATTGTCTCGGCGACTTTCTCGCCGGTTTTCACCGGCACGGTGCTTTTATCGACGACGACTTTGTACGAGGTCATCGCGTTAGCGATGTCACGGGCAACGCGCTCGATGAAACTCAAATCAACCGCTCCGTCGTCGAGCGGCGGCGTCGGCACAGCGATGAAAATGACGTCCGACTTTTCCACTCCCTCCGCCGTGCTGGCGATGAAGTTGAGCCGCCCTTCGGCGACGTTCTTTTTGACCATCTCCTCGAGGCCCGGCTCGAAGATGGGGATGCCGCCACCCTGCAGCAACTTGACCTTGGCCTCGTCGCAATCGACGCAAATGACGCTGTGGCCAACCTCGGCAAAACAGGTGCCGGTGACCAAGCCGACGTAGCCGGTTCCGATGATGGCAATATTCACGACGCTTGGGGGAAGTTATTTGTTGTCCGGTGCCGGTGCGACCGGAGCGGCAGGCGCTTCCGGTTTGGGTGCCTCGGGCTGAACCGGCGGCGGCGTTGGTTTTGCCACGAGCGGTTCGAGCTTGGTTTGCGCCGCCTCGAGAAGTGCGGTCGCCCGATTTTGGATGGCGGTGTCGGTGCTGTTCGTCAAACTCTGATACGCGCTGATCGCCGCCGCTGCATCGCCCTTGGCCTCTTGGCAGATCGCTTGGCCAAGCTTGGCTTCGGCCGCCCAGTTGCCACTCGCATGTTGGCCAAGGTAGCTCTCGAACGCCGACTGAGCTTTGTCGTAATCCGACACCTCAAGCCATGTCTTGGCGCTCAGGATCAATGCCCGTTCGGCGACCGGTTTGCCGGCCTGGTCAGCACTCACCTTCGCGTATGCTCCGGCGATATCCACCAGGTTTGTCGCGACGATGTCTTGGACAGCAAACAGGGCCGACTCGGAGGAAGCGTGGGATTCCGACTGACTCTTATAGAGCCACTGGTACGCTCCCACGAAAATGATAACCGCCAACGCGCCGTTCAGCAGTTTGCCTTTATTTTGGTCAAACCACTCGGCGCCGTGGTACATGAGATCTGATTCGCTTGGCTCGCTCATAAACAGGGCGGGAATCAATTACAGGACAGGCCAAAAAGGCAAGCCAAAACGGCGAAAAACCGGAATCTTCCGTCAACCGTTGGCCACCAATTGCCGCAGCACATAGGAGAGAATCCCGCCGTGCCGGTAGTACTCGACCTCGATTTCGGTATCGATCCGGCACAGCACCGGCACCTTCTCGGTCGCTCCTTCGGCGCGGGTGATTCGCAGCGTCAATTCCTGCTGCGCCTTGAGATCGTCGCCCAGGCCAAGGACGTCGAATTGCTCCGTGCCGTCGAGGCTCAAACTCGCCACACCCGTCCCGTCGTTAAACTGCAGCGGCAACACGCCCATGCCGATCAGGTTCGAGCGGTGGATGCGCTCGAAGCTCTCACAAATTACCGCGCGCACGCCGAGCAACCGGGTGCCCTTGGCCGCCCAATCGCGCGAACTGCCGGTGCCGTACTCCTTGCCGCCAATGACGACGAGCGACGTGCCCTCTTCGCGGTACCGGGCTGCGGCATCGTAAATATCCATTTGCTCGCCGCTTGGCTGATGCTTGGTCACGCCGCCCTCGGTGCCGGGCACCATCAGGTTTTTGATGCGCACGTTGGCGAACGTCCCGCGAGTCATCACGCGGTCGTTGCCGCGACGCGAGCCGTAGCTGTTGAAGCTCGCCTGCTCGACGCCGTTGTCGATGAGGTAACGCCCCGCCGGCGAGTCGGGCTTGATCGCACCCGCCGGCGAAATGTGATCGGTCGTCACCGAGTCGCCGAACACCCCAAGCGGACGCGCGCCGACAATCTCCGTGATCGCGCCGGCCTCCATGCCGAAGCCGTCGAAGAACGGCGGCTCCTGAATGTAAGTGCTCGCGTCGTCCCACTCGTACGCATGGCCAACGCTTGACGGAATCTCGTTCCACTTCGGATTTTGATCAGCGAAGTTGCAGTAAAGTTTGCGGAACACTTCCGGCTGAAGCGCCGTTTGCATGAGGTTGCGCACCTCGCCCAAGCTTGGCCAAAGGTCGCGCAAAAAAACGTCCGACCCGTCCTCCGCTTGCCCAAGCGGCTCACTCGTCAGGTCGATATTCACCCGCCCGGCCAACGCGAACGCCACCACGAGCGGCGGTGACATCAGGAAGTTGCCGCGTATGTTTTGGTGAATGCGCGCCTCGAAATTTCGGTTGCCCGAAAGCACCGAGGCGACGACCAAATCGTTGTCGAGAATTGCCTTTTCGATTTCGGCATCGAGCGGGCCGGAGTTGCCGATGCACGTCGTGCAGCCGTAACCCACCAAGTTGAAACCAAGCTGGTCGAGGTACGGTTGCAGGCCGGTTTTGTCGAGGTAATCACTCACCACCCGCGAGCCCGGCGCGAGCGACGCCTTCACCAGCGGCGCCAGTTTCAAGCCGAGCTCGACCGCGCGCTTGGCCAGGAGCCCGGCGGCCAGCATCACGCTTGGGTTGGAGGTGTTCGTGCAGCTCGTGATCGCGGCGATGACCACGCTGCCGTGGCCAAGCGCGACGGTGCCGTTGTTTTGAACCGGCACGTCGGCGGTGACGCCGGCCAAGTCGGCGGCCTCGCGACCGAAGCCTCCCTCGGCGACGGGTTGCGCGAACAGTTCTTCAAACTTACTCCCGAGGCTCGGCACCTCGATGCGATCCTGCGGACGCTTCGGCCCGGCCACGCTCGATTTGACCGAGCCAAGGTCAAGCGCGAGGCTCACCGAGTAATCAATCTCCCCCTCACCCGGAATACCGAACAGCCCTTGGGCTTTGTAATAATTTTCGTAAGTCACGCAGTGCTCATCGGTACGGCCGGTCGCG
>CAUZVJ010000122.1:0-7262 GCA_963583225.1 Verrucomicrobiia bacterium | reverse complement strand
GACAAAATCTTCGCCGTCTCGGCCATGAAATGAACGCCGCAAAACACGATGACGTCCGCATCGGTCTCGGCCGCCTGCCGCGAGAGGCCGAGTGAGTCGCCGACGTAATCCGCCAAATCCTGAATCTCCGGCACCTGATAATTATGGGCGAGGATCACGGCGTTGAGATCGTCCTTGAGTTGGAGAATCTCGCGGGAAAGCACGTCGAGCCGCTCGGGCGGAGTGCGGCGTTCCACGCGAAAACCGGCGGCGGCGCTTGGCTGGATCTCGGTCATATCGATCACGGCGCAAACTCTACGACTCCCGCTTGGCCGGGTCAACCAGAGCTTGCCTCCCTTGGCCAAGCGCGTATTTTCCCCACAGCACATGAGCACACAAATCACCCGCCGCCGATTCGTCCAGCAAAGCGTATTCACCATCCTCGCCGCCGGGAGCGCCCGCACTTATGCCGCCAACGAGAAACTCGACATCGGCATCGTCGGCTTGGCCAATCGGGCCAAGGCCAATCTCAACGGCGTTGCCGGAGAGAACATCGTTGCGCTGTGCGACGTGGACAGCAACTTCCTCGCCCACGAGGCCGGGCGCTTCCCGCGCGCTCATCGCTACGCCGATTTTCGCCGGATGATCGGGCACGAAAAACTCGACGCGCTCGTCGTCAGCACGCCCGACCACACCCACGCCGTCGCGACCACTGCCGGGCTGCACAACGGCCTGCATGTTTACTGCGAAAAACCGCTGACGCGCACAGTCTCCGAATGCCGTGCCGTCACCGAACTGGCCCGGCGCAAAAAACTCGTCACGCAAATGGGCACGCAGATTCACGCCGGCGAAAACTACCGGCGCGTCGTCGAGCTGCTCCGCGCCGGGGCGATCGGCGAGGTGAAGGAAGTGCACGTCTGGGTCGGCGCAAATCTGGGCGGCGGCTCTCGCGGGAACAAAAAACACAAAGTCCCGGCGAACCTGAATTACGACCTTTGGCTGGGGCCGACCCGGTATCACGTTCCGTATCACCCGACGCATCATCCGTTCAAGTGGCGCCAATGGTGGGACTTCGCCGGAGGCACGCTCGCCGACATGGGTTGCCACCACATCGACTTGAGCCACTGGGCGCTTGGTCTGCGGCATCCAAGCCGGATCGAAGTCGTCAACGGCCCCAAGCCGGACGCCGAAGCCACGCCGTACTCGCTGGTGGTTGATTTCCATTACAAGGCCCACGGCAAACAACCGGCCACCAAGCTGCGTTGGTACCACGGCAAACACCGCCCACCGCACTTCGCCGAAGGGCTGCTGCCCAAGTGGGGCAACGGCAGTCTGTTCGTCGGCAGCCAAGGCATGCTGCTCGCCGACTATGGCGAACACGTGCTGTTGCCGGAGAACGATTTCAAAGATTACGAGCGGCCCAAGCCCAGCATCCCCCGCTCGCTTGGCCATCACCGGGAATGGATTCACGCCATCAAGACCGGCGGCAGCACAACCTGCAATTTCGACTACGCCGGGCCGCTGGCCGAGGTCGTGTTGCTTGGCAATATCGCCCACCGCACCGGCGCGGCCCTCGAGTGGGAGCACGGAAAAATGAAACTCACCGGCCACCCGGAAGCCGCCGAACTAATGCAGCACATTTACCGCGCCGGCTGGCACCTTTGACCCGCGCTTGACCAAGCGCACGCCAAGGGAAGGCAAGTTCCACCTTGCCTCACTTTTCTTTATTCGTTAGATTTCCGCCATGCCAATCGACCAAGTACTCAAGGAAACCGAGGATAAGATGGCCAAGTCAGAAGCGGCCATGCTGCATGAATTCGAGGGTGTTCGCACCGGCAAAGCCAACCCGGCGTTGGTGGAAAACCTCATGGTGGACGCCTACGGCTCGACCATGCGAATGCGTGACATGGCCGGCATCACGGCACCCGAGACGCGGATGATCCTAATCCAGCCGTGGGACGCCGGCACAGTGGAAGCCATCGCCAAGGCCATCCAAGCCGCCAACCTCGGACTCAACCCCGCCATCGACGGCAAAGTCATCCGACTCGTCCTGCCGGATCTCAGCCAGGAACGCCGCGAAGAACTCGTCAAGGTGGCCAAGAAGATCACCGAGGACGGCCGGGTGGCGGTTCGTCACGTCCGCCGCGATGCCAAGGATGGCCTGAAGAAATCAGCCAAGGAAGCCGGCGTCTCCGAGGACGAAGTCAAGGGTGCGGAAAAGCAGGTGCAAAAACTGACCGACGACTTCATCAAGAAACTAGACGGACACCTCGCCGACAAGGAAAAGGAAATCCTGACCGTGTGACGCAACGGCTTGCCCGAAATCAGTTTTTGTAGTGGTTGCGAAGCTGTGCCAGCATCAGCACGCCCTCCTTCACGCGGTAGACCATTCGATGCTCCTCGTTGATTCGTCGCGACCAGTAGCCTTTCAACAGATGCCGAAGCGGCTCCGGTTTTCCGATTCCACGAAAGGGATCACGTGCCGTGTCACGGATCAGTTGGTTGATCCGCTTGGCCACTTTTTTGTCGGTGGCCATCCAATGTTGGTAATCCTCCCAAGCCTGCTCCGAGAACAGGAGTTTCATTCTTCGTCGATCTCGGCGAGTTCGCGCACAGTTCCCTCTCCCGCCTCGAGTGACCGAATGGAGGCCAGAAGCCGTTCGGCATTCGCGGGGACTCGCAGGAGATAAGACGTCTCTTCGAGCGACTCGTAATCCTCAAGCGACATCATGACCACCGCCTGATCCCGTTTGCGGGTGATAATCACCGGACTCCGATCCTCACAGACCTCATTGATCGTCGCCGCCAAGTTCTCCCGGGCCGCTGTGTAGCTTATCGCTTTCATCTGGACGGAATAATGTCCATGTACAGCATCCTGTCAAGATATGAATTTTTGGAAATGGGTTTCACGGATTTGTACAGATTTTATTTGGAATCTCCTAAATTATAAAATCCAATTCCTAAGCAAACTCCGATCTGGAAAACAACAATCCGTGTGCATCCGTGAAATCCCTGTCCCGTTTGCCTCCGCTGCTGACTGCTCACTTTCTCGCGGCAACTTTGGTTGCCTCTTCCTTCGGCGGGGTGAATTTGTGGAGGAGTTTGCCGGTGTTTACGTCCCAGAACCGGAGGATGCCGTCGAAGCCGCCGCCGACTGCCAGTTTGCCGTCCGGCGTCACGTCGCTGGTGTGCATATAGGTACCGGTGTCCGGCAGGCGGCGCACTTCGCCGCCGTCCTCCTTCACGACTTTCACGACATTGTCGCCGGCGGAGACAACCGCCTGCGTCCCGATGCCGAGGAAGTGCACGGAGGTGACTTCCTTTTTGAAGCCGCTGAACGATTTCTTTTGCTCGCCGTTGAGCAGGTTCCAGATTTTCACCGCCTTGTCGGCACCGACGCTGGCCAGCACCCGACCATTGCGCTGCCAACTCACGCCGAGCACATGGCCGGTGTGACCCTCCAGCGCGCGGAGTTCTTTGCCCCGATTGGTCTCGAAGACGCGTGCAAATCGGTCAGCGCCCCCGGAGGCCAAGCGGCTGCCGTCCGGCGAAAAGGCCAGCGAGCAAACCGTGTCGCTGTGCGCCTCGGGGATTCGCAACTCCTCCGAACCGTCCTCAACGTTCCAAATGTAAATCTCGCCGCCGCGCGACGGGAAACCGCCGCCGGTGGCCAGCCATTGGCCGTCGGGACTGAAGTCGAGCGCGATCACGCGATCCTCAAACGGCGAGTCGTCGCCACCGTTGCCAATGGATTGTGCCAAAGCCCACTTCGGTTCGGCGGCAAGCATCGCCATCTCCGGCGAGCCTCCTGCCAAGGCCAATCGCGCGTCGCTCAACAGCCGGATGAACTGCGCCGGTCGACCGGACGAATCAATGGGGTGCGAACGAACGCCGTTGGCAGTCGCCCAAGCCTGAACCCGCCCGTCGATGGACAGCGTGTAAATCAACGAACCGTCGGCGGAGTACGTGGCGTCGAGGCAATCCTGCATCCCGGCGTTGGCCACCGACTTGGCCACGGTGAGCGCGGCTTCGCGGTGGGCGGGCAGCTTCGCGGCCTCGGCCTGTTCCGACTTGGCTTTCTCCAAGTTCGCCTCGGCGGTTTTTACATTCTTTCCGGTGAAGCCGACCTCCGACTTGGCCAAGTCGATCTCGAGCTTGGCACGGTTCATCGCATTGCCGGCGTCGGCGATTTTCTTGTCGAGATTCTTCTTCTCCTCGGGCGTTTTCTTTTTGCGTTCCTCGAGCGCGGCCAAGGCCTTTGTTTTGCCGTCGAGTTCGGCCTGTGTCGGTTTCACTTTCGCCTCGGCATCGGCGAGCGACCGGGTTGCGGTTTGCACTTCGGCTTCGGCCTTGGCCAGTTGCTGCTTTGTGGGCGCGAACCGGTCGAGGGCCGACTCGAACTCGTCGGCCTTGCGCTTGGCCAAGGCGGCGACAACCTCGGCCTGCGTCGCCAAGGTCTTGTCGTCCTTGGCTTCCCCGGAAACTGCGCGGGCATCCGCCGCGAGTTGTTTGGCGTTTTGCGCGGCTGAGCCAAGCTCCATCAACTCGGCGGACAGCTTGGCCTTCGCAGCGGCGGCCTGCTCCCTGGCCTCTTTGGCCATGGCCAAGACGTCCTTGGCGTTCGCTGCCTGTGCCTGCGCCGCCTTCAACGCGGCATCGGCGTCGGCTTTGGCTTTTGTTGCCGTCTCGATGTTTTTCGGCAGTGCGGCGATTTCGTCGGCCAGTTTTTTCAGGCTGACCTCGGCATCGGTCTTCTCCTTGGTTTTGTCGACCAAGGTTTTCTCGTGCTTGGCCAAGGCGTCCGTCGCCTTCTTCGCGGCATCCCGGTCTTTTTTGAGTTCCTTTTCTTTGCTATCGGCGTCGGACTTGTGGTAGCCGGTCTCGGCCTTCACGAAGGCCAACGCCTGCTCGGCGCGGGCGACCGACTCGGCAGCGAGCGGGTTGCCCTGCAACTGCGCCGTCATCGTCCACTTGTCCGTGTCCCAAAGTTTCGCCGTCGGGCCGCCGAGCGTCGCGATCTGCTTGCCGTCGGCACGGATTTGCAGACCCGTGACCGGCGCGCCGTGGTCGATCTCCTTTTGCACTTTGCCGTCTTCGGCAGCGAGGACGATCACTTTGTTGTCGGCGCGACCGACCAAAATACTCCCCCCTCCCGGCAATACCGCCAGCGCCGTGATGTCGCCGCCCGGTCTCCATTCGTTCACGACTCGGCTGGGGTTGATAGCGGCCCAAATTTTGATCACGCCGCCGGGATGCGCCGAGATGAGTTGCTGCTCGTTCAGCCAAGCGACGGCTTGCGTTGCCATCGGCGACGACTCGCGGGTGACTCGCTCGCCGGTCGCCGTTTCCCAAGTTCGCACCCGGCCGTCGCCGAACAGCACGACGACCCGCTTGCCGCTGGGAGACACCGCCAACTGCCGGGCGGCTTGGCCCGGGACTTGGTCGCGCCAAAGCGGCATCGTGCTTTGCAAATCGATCGCCTGCACGCCGCCGGTCGAGCCGGCGACAACCATGCGCGCTTGGCCAAGCGCAACGCCAATCGCCGTGACCGTCTCGCGGCCGGGCAGCAGGTTGAGCAGTTCGTTCGCCGATGGCGATTGTCGCCGCCAAAGCTTGGCCACGCGATACCCGCCGGAGGCCAAGGTTTGGCCATCCGGGCTGAACGCCAGCGACTGCACCACGTCACGGTGCGCCACGGCGGCGGCGGGATTGCCCTTGGCCAAGCCGGGGTCGCTCAGGCGTGCGGCCAAGCGGCGGGTCGGCAGATGGTAAACGAAAATCTGGTTGCCGCGCCCGGCGGCGGCGTATTGGCCGTCCGGCGATATGGCGGTGGTGTAAATCGGCTTAAGGGTGAATGGGAGCGGACGCCAATTGAACTCCCGCGCCACCTGCGCCACCTCGCCCTTGGCACCCTCGTCGATCCATGACTTGATGAGGCCAAGCTGGCGGGGTGTGAGTTTTTTGGCGCTGACCTTGTTTCGGCGGGGCGGCATGAACGGTTTCTCGATCTGCCGGACGTGCATCATCAACCGGCTTTTATTGGCATTTCCCGGCACAACCACCACTCCACTCTCGCCGCCCTTGGCGATGGTCGCAGGCGTCTCGAGGTTGAGATCGGCATCGGCGTCCCGGGCGTTATGGCAGGCGAGGCAGTTTTTGCGCAGGATCGGCAGAATCTCGCGGGTAAAATCGACCGGCTTCTCGCGGCTCAATTTGGCGACTTCGAGCCCGGCCGGCGGCTCTGCTGCAAGGAGGGTCAGTCCGGCCGGGATCAGGTTCCAGGCCATCATCGTGCTCAGGATCGCGTGCTTCATTTCAGGTTGAGGGAGGCTCCCTTTTTTTTGGCTGGATGAAAAGCTGTATTTGGTGGAACCCGGCGAGTGGCCAACGGCGCCATTCGTCGGGACAGGACGAAAATACTGCTCCCGAATTCATCTCGGGCTTTGACTCGCCGGGAAAAAGGTCTAGAGTGGGCAAAGAGAATAGGAAAAATATCGTGAGTCAACTTCAAGACAAATCCGCGACAGGCAGCAACCGGCGCAGGTTCATCAAGCAGGCGGCCGCCGTCACGGCCGTGGCCGGGGCGGGCAGCATCATCAAGTCACCGGTTTATGGCCAGAGCCAGGCACCCTCGACCGGCCGGGTGATCGGGGCCAACGACCGCATCAACGTCGGCTTCATCGGCGTGGGCGAGCAGGGGTTCAAAACCCATGTTCGGCAGATAAAAAACAACGCCGCCAAGCACAACGCCCACGCCGCCGCCGCGTGCGACGTGTTCTCCGAGTACCGCGACCGCGCACAGCAGTTCATGGGCATCCAGTCCGGCGACGTTTACGACGACCACCGGGAGCTGCTCGAGCGCAAGGACATCGACGCAGTGATTATCGCCACGGTGGATCACTGGCACGCGCCGGTTGCCATCGACTCGATGAACGCCGGCAAACATGTGCTGATCGAGAAACCGATGACACGCTACCTCAGCGAGGGGTTCGACGTGTACGACACCTGCAAACGCACCAAGCGCGTGATGCAGATCGGCGCCGTGTTTTGCCTCGAGAAAAAATGGCACAAGGCGGCGCAGTTGGTTCGCGACGGCAAGATCGGCCCGCTCGTTCTCGGGCAATCCTCCTACTGCCGCAACAGCCCAAAGGGAGAATGGAACTACGCCATCAACCCGAAGCTCACCGACGCGAGTGTCGACTGGAAACGCTGGCTCGGCAGCACCGGCACGCGCCCGTTCAACGCCGACCACTTTTTCCGGTGGCGCAAATACAATCACTACT
>CAUZVJ010000121.1:0-7284 GCA_963583225.1 Verrucomicrobiia bacterium | reverse complement strand
CCGCGTCAAATCGGCCGCTGGCCGCTTGGCCAATCGCGATGTTCGCGAGGTAGCCGTTACCGACGACAGTGGCGGTTTCGATGCCGAAAAACTTCACGAGCGACTTTTCAAGTTCGTCGTGCGCCGGGTGGTTGCCGGTGGTCATCCGCGACGCGCCGGTGCCAAGCCCGTCGCGGGCGGCGGCCTGCGCGTGGGCCTTGAGCAGCTTGGGATGCCTCGCAAGCCGATAGTAGTCGCACCCGCCAAAGTAGATCAGCCGACGACCGCGAAAAAGCACGTGCGTCGCATCGTCCGGCTGGATGGCTTCGGGCAGACTCACGGATTGGTCGGCGGCGGATCGAGTTTTTGCAGGATGTCCGCCTTGAGTTCGGCGAACTGTGTTTCGTGCACCTTCGCCAGCAACTCGCGCGCGGCGCCCGCCTCGCCAAGGTACGCGTGGATTCGGGCGAGATGAATCCGCACGCCCTCCGCCGCAACCGGCGACGGCGCGCGCGCGAGGGCGGCGTTCCACGCGGCGAGAGCGGCCTTGGCCTCGAACGGCTGCGTGCCCTGTTGCGCCATGGCGGCGTCGGTGGCGAGGGTGAAATTTTTCGGGTCGAGAGAGCGCGCTTTTTTGAACATCTCGAGCGACTTGGGCACGACTTGGCTGCGGTCGATGAGGTAGTAGCGCGCGGCGTCGGCCGGGTACGAAAAAATCAACGTGGCGAGATTGCGATGATACAGCGCCTCCTTCGGCGCGAGCTCGCCGGCCTTTTCAAAGTGCCGGAACGCCTCGGCGATCCTGCCCTGTTTGCCGTACGCCTTGCCGAGGTTGTTCCACGCAACCGGGTTTTTTGGCGCGAGTTCGCGCACCTTTTTCCACTGCGCCACCGCCTTGTCGATCTCGTTGATGTCGCTGAAAAAACTGCCGTAAGCCAGCCGCGCGCGGACGTGGCCGGAGTGGCGGTTGAGAAACGCCCCGTACGCGGTGCCGACCTCGCTGAGCCGTTGCCGCACCTGCAAATCGAGCGACGCGGGATCAACGCCGACTTGTTTCGCGGTCAGCTTCGCGTTGCGACGAATCCATTCATCGACCTCGTCGTGCACCTTGTCGTCAAGCTCGAGCAGTTGGCGAAACTCCCGCTCAATCACCGCGTCGGACACGCCCGCCGACTTGGCCTCCTCCGCCACCACTTGGCCAAACGAGAGCAGCGACGCCGCCACTAAAAATACGGCGATCGAACAGTGACGGCTGCGAGCGTTCACCCTCATCCGGCCTTCGGCCACCTTCTCCCTGAGGGAGAAGGAATCGAGCGGGATGCGCTTGGCCAAGCTCCCTCTCCCAGCGTGAGAGGGTTGGGGAGAGGGAGAGCGCAAAACACTATTTAAAGGATGCAGTGAATCCACGTGCGGGGAACCGTTTCGCGGATGGTGGCAATTTTCAAGTTCCGAGTAATGCGCTTGAAACTTCAAACTTCAAACTTGAAACTCCCCGAAGTGACTTATCCCGAGGCCATCGAATATCTGCTCAAGCTGAACCTGTTCGGCTCGAAGCTGGGGCTGGACAACCCGCGCCGGCTCGCCGCGTTGGCCGGAGCGCCGCACGGGCGGCTGCGCTTCATCCACGTCGCCGGCACGAACGGCAAGGGCTCGGTCTGCGCGATGCTCGAGTCGATTTACCGCGAAGCCGGCCTGCGCACGGGGCTGTTCACCTCGCCGCATCTCGTGTCGTTTCGCGAGCGAATGCAGGTGAATCGCGAGCCAATCCCGGAGGAAACGCTCGCCCGCCTGACAGCGCGGCTCCGCGACTTGGCGGCGGATTTTCCCGATGGCCAAGGGCCGACTTTTTTTGAGGTGGCAACGGTGATGGCGCTGTGCCATTTCGCCGAGCAATCGTGCGACATTGTGCTGTGGGAAACCGGCTTGGGCGGCCGGCTCGACGCGACGAATATCGTCACGCCATTGGCCAGCGTGATCACCAACATCGGGCTGGACCACACCCGTTGGCTCGGCGAAACCCACGCCGCCATCGCCGCCGAAAAAGCCGGCATCATCAAGCCCGGCGTCCCGGCGCTGACGGCGGCCGGGCAGCCAGAGGTGGCGGCGGTGATCCGCGCCGAGGCGGCACGGCAGGGCGCGGAGTTAATCGAGCTTGGCCAAGCGGAGGCCACCGCCGACTTGCCATTGCTTGGGCGGCATCAGCAAATCAACGCGAGCCTGGCCAAGGCGGTGGTCGAGCGATTGCAGGCCGAGTTGCCGGTGTCGCCCGGGGCGGTTCGCTGCGG
Source organism: Verrucomicrobiia bacterium (assembly GCA_963583225.1). GTDB lineage: Bacteria > Verrucomicrobiota > Verrucomicrobiia > Limisphaerales > UBA1096 > UBA1096. The sequence continues at coordinate 5,020 of CAUZVJ010000121.1, read as the reverse complement.
CTTGGCCAAGGTACATTGGCCGGGGCGGCTGCAGGTTGTGCGGCGCGGCGCGCAAACGGTGCTGCTCGACGGCGCGCACAACGCCGAGGGCGCGGCGATGCTGCGGCAGGCGTTGGCGGACGAGTTTTCCGCCGACACGCCGGTTTTCATTTTCGGCATGGTGGACGAGAAGGATGGCGCGGGGTTTTGCGCCGAGTTGGCGCCGTTGGCCAAGCGCGTCGTTTTGTCGCCGGTCAGCAGCGCACGCTCGGCCAAGCCGGAGGGGTTTTTGCCGATGTGCCAAGCGGCCAATCCGGCGGCGGCGATCGAGGTTGCGGAGTCGCTTGGCCAAGCGCTGGAGCGGTGTGCGGCCGAGCCGTTTGTGGTGGTCACCGGGTCGTTTTACCTCGTCGGCGAAGCGATGGAACGGCTCGGTCTGGCCCCGACGCCGAGCGAGACCGAGCGGCGGCTGAATGACTGGGGCGCTGCACTGCGGTGACAAGGTAGGGCGTGCAGTCCCCAGCGCGCCGCCCGACAAAACCTCCCGCAGAAGGCTGGGGACAGCCATCCCTACCCTGCTGGGGCGCGTGCGCTCCCCCGCTTGAGCGTCTTTCGGATTGACTTGGCGGGGGGAGGTTCGGCATAAAGCTGGGCCACGGCGAGGCGCGTTGGTCTATCGGTTAGGACGCCGCCCTCTCAAGGCGGAAAGACGAGTTCAATTCTCGTACGCGCTACCATCTCGCCGACACTGCGGTCGCCAAGCTCATGACTCCTTTTCAAATTATCTTCACTCCCACCGCCGCCGGCGAGCTGGGCACGCTGCCGAAGGAGTTGCAGCTGGAGATTCTCGGGGACTTTCGCGGACTGCCCAACGATGTCCGCAGCGACGAGATGGACAACTTCGGCAAGCTCAAACGCGATGGGCGACATCTGTTTCGTTTCCGGCTTGGCAATTACCGGGTGTACTTTGAGCGACACGAGTTGGGTGTGCTGATTCACCGCATCCTGCACGCGAAAAAACACCTCCGGGATTTTCTGTATCGCAACAAGCTGCCGGGCGGGGAGGATCGCGTGCTGGAGGAGACGCCGGAATTCTGGAAGCTGATCGAGTCGGCCAAGTCGTCCGGCTGTTAGCTACTGCAGGTCCTCGCCCAGTTCGACATTCCAGTAGGCCATGTCGAGGAAGTGCCGCCAGCTCTCGTGGTAGTGCAGGCTGAAGCGCACCTGCATGAACGGATGCCAGCGCGGTTTTCGAGGCTGGCGAATCAGATGCATCTTGGCCTGTTCCGGCGTGCGGTTGGACTTGCGCGAGTTGCACGGGACGCAGGAGCAGACGATGTTCTCCCACGAGGTCGCGCCGTCCTGTTGGCGCGGCACGACGTGATCCAGGTTCAGGTCCCGCGTGTCATGTTTTTTGCCGCAATACTGACAGATGTTTTTGTCGCGCTGGAAAATATTGTGCCGGGTGAACTTGACCTCCTTGCGCGGCACGCGATCGTACACCATTAGCAGGATGACACGCGGCAGACGCAGCTTGATGCTCACGCCGTGGATGCTCTCGGGATCCGGCTCCTCCTCGGAAAAGTCGGCCCATTGGTGAAAACCGAACGTGTTGAAGTCGCCGTCCTCGCTGTGCACGACCTGCGCGCTGCCCTCGAACAGCATCGTCAATGCCCTGCGGGCGGAACAGATGTTCACCGCCTGCCAAAGCCGGTTCAGTACCAGAACCGGCTGATGTAACAGTGCTTCCATGGCCGGAAAAAGTGGCCGGGAAGCTATCACGGCCATTTTGATGAAGTCAAACATCAACGAAAACAACAAGTTTGGCCTTCAAACCGGCCCGTGCAGATGGTAGTTGAGCGGCTGCATTCACATGAAAAAACTCATTCCCCTCTTCGCCGTCGGCCTGTTTGCGCTTGGCCAAGCGCCGGCCGAGGCGGCCAAGCGACCGAACATCCTGTTCATGATGTCGGACGACCACGCCTCCGAGGCGATCAGCGCGTACGGCTCGTGGCTCAAGGATTACTGCCACACGCCGACCCTCGACCGGCTCGCCGCCGAGGGCATGCGCTTCACCAACGTCTGCTGCAACAACTCCATCTGCTCGCCGAGCCGCGCCAGCATCATCAGCGGCCAATACTCACACGTCACCGGCGCGCTCAACCTCGGTTGCCGCCTCAAGCCGAACGCCCCGAGCTACATCCGCGAGCTGACCCACAGCGGCTACGAAACGTGCGTCGTCGGCAAGTGGCACATGCAGCAATTCCCGCGCGGCGTCGGCGACTACGCGGTGACCGTCGGCCAGGGCAGCTACTTCAACCCGACCCTGCATCGCCCCGACGGTACCCGCGAAAAATACGAAGGTTACTACGCCGATCGCTACACCGACTGGGCGCTCAAGTGGCTCAAGCAGCGCGACACCAAAAAACCGTTTTACCTGAGCCTGCACTTCAAGGGGCCGCACGAATATTTCGAGTACCCCGAGCGCTGGGCCAAGCTGCATGAGGGCGTGAAGATTCCCGAGCCGCCCAGCCTGCACGAAGACATCACCAAGACCAGCCCGCTGCTCAAGGGCAAACATTACTCCGTCATGTACGACGACGAGGGACCGAAAAGTTTTTACCTCGTTTACGAAGACGACCTGGCCAAGCGCTCCGCCGATCCCGCCGAGCGCCGCTCGCTCGCCTACCAGCATCTCATCCACAAATACCTCCGCTGCGTTGCGGCGATCGACGACAACGTCAAGCGCGTGCTCGACCACCTCCGGGCCGAAGGCATCCTCGACGACACGCTCATCATCTACACCAGCGACCAGGGCTACTGGCTGGGTCAGCACAACATGCACGACAAACGGCTCATCCTCGAGGAGTCACTCAAGATGCCGCTCATCGTCCGCTACCCGCGCGAAGTCAAAGCCGGCAGCGTCAGCCCCAAGCTTGGCATGAACATCGACTTCGGCCCGACCATGCTCGACTACGCCGGCGTCGCCATCCCGAGCGTCATGCAGGGCGTCAGCCTCCGGCCGCTGCTGCGGGGCGTCGAACCAGCCGACTGGCGGGAGTCGATTTTTTACGCCTACTACAATCGCTCCCCCAAGCATTGGGGCATCCGCACCGAGCGATACAAACTGATCCGCTTCCCCGACACCGAGGCGGTTGAGTTTTACGACCTGCAGGAAGACCCCGCCGAAATGTACAACCAAGCCGCCGAGTCGGCCTACAGAAAGCAGATCGCCTCCACCCAAAAACAGCTCGACGCGCTGATGACCAACACCGGCGTCACCCGAGAATTCCTCCTCAAAAGAATGGGCGACAACACCAAGCTACCGCCTCGCCTACACAAAAGACGCAATAAAAGAAAAGAGAAGTGAGTTAGGCGCCAGGCCAAATGGTTACTCCAGGGTCTTTGTCCAGTTGATGAATTCCTGGTGCTGATCGGCTTGAAATCTGTTGGTATCGTCGGGGGCAAGCCAGGCGAATGAGCCTTTGGCGATACGCGGCTTGGCCGATCGGACTTTGTCGATGACTTCTACTACTGCACTGAAATCGGCGAAGCGATCGCGCTTGGGTGTGACAACCAAACATGGCTTCGGCAGCACAAGGCCGAGCACATCATCGTAGTCGAGGGGCATTTCGCTCTCCCGTCCATCGAAGAGGCCAAGGCGCGGTTGCAGCGCGTGCAGTTCCCAGAGTCGCCTGTTGCCACCAGTCGCTCTGGCGTTGCCGACATTTCGCAATGGAGTCCAGCCACTGAAACAGGCCACGCCAGCGATGCGATCATCGAGCGCGCCGGCATACATGGCAGTCAGCGCGCCACTTGAATACCCAAGCAGGAACACCCGCTTGGTGTCGAACTCGGGGATCGCGCTTTTTGCTGCACCCCTCCCCTCGACGGCGAAACTCACAGCAGCCCGAGCGTCCATCACCATCCGGCCAAGCTTCGACCAGCGCGGATGGTTTTTGTAAAAGTCGCGCCCCTCGAGCAGTCGCAGGCCAAAGCCGCATTGATCGTAGGCGATGACGGCGAAACCGTTTTCGGCCAGACGTTGATAAACCGTTGTGCCCTGCACGCCGTAACCCTCGTTGTAGCCACTGTGATAGGAGAGCGGATGCAGCCAGACGACCACCGGCGCGGGTGTCGGCGCTCCGTCTTTGAAATAAAGATTGCCGCGCACGCCGTGACCAAAGCGGATCGGTACCCGACGTACGCCCCTAGGCGTCCACCGGTCGTGCGTCATCAAACTCGACTCGGCGTCGGTCAGAAATTCCGGTTGGTCGACCGGCGCCAAAGTCTTCGGCGCTTGGCCAAGCGACCACTTCACGCGCTCGATGGCGGGAGCGTCTCTGGCAATGGCCAAGCTGGCATCGTCCTGTTGGGCGCGCCACTGTTTCCAGTCGAATTCGTGGATCAATTCTTCGGGAAAGTCGCTGCGCTTGGCCAAGCCACGGCCAAAGGCCAAGTCCATCCGATCGAGGTTGCGCTGCCGGTCAACCCGGCTGACTTGTTCCGGCGGCGGGCCGGAGGAGTGGCCACCGGTGCGGTAATCAATTCGCAGGTTTTGCTCCGCGCCGAGGAGCCGGTAAACAGAGCGACCCTCGATGTAAGCCTTCTCGACAGCAAAGGTCGGCTCGGCGCCGTCGTTGTGCGCTGTGTGGATGAGACAATGGCGCGGTGCGATCAGTGCATACCAGCCGTGGGCGTCGATCGGCAGTTCATTTTCTCGCCCGGTGAAGTCGCGCAGCGAGGGCAAAAACCATTCGCTCGGGAAATCCGACGGCGTCTCGGCATAAGTGTTGCGGCTAGTGAACCGATAAGGACTCGACGCCGGCGAACCCGGACTGCGAGCGACAACGCAGGTGATGCGCTCATCAAACGCCCCGGCAATCATCGCCTGTTTGCCATAACGCGAAAACCCGATGATCGCGATTTTGTCGGCATAGATTTCGGCAACGGACTGATCACTCAAAAGATGATCGATGCAACGACTGGCCAGCCAGCCCTTGGTGCTAATCTCCGTCCAGGTAGCCTTGGGGTATTCCTT
>CAUZVJ010000120.1:0-7429 GCA_963583225.1 Verrucomicrobiia bacterium | reverse complement strand
TCCACTCGACGATGAGGTTGCCGGAATCGTCCCGCGAGATGCTGATGGTGGGCGGTTCGTCAGCGGGCGGTGGCTCGGTGATCATGGCCAAGCGCAGGTCGTCGATGCCGTGCACGGCGTTGGCCCCGCCGGTGCGGGCGCCGAAGCCGAACCTTGATTTCTTATATGACGTGGACGGGGTGGCCACGTCCCAAAAGACGATTTCATCCTTGAACATCACATCGACCGTGCGGTCGTTCTGCAGGCGCACGGTCATGTCCGCAAAGTCGAGACCGGTAAGCAGGTCGGCCTTGGGCATTTTCGCGGAGGCCACTGTCGCGCCACCGAACTTGAGGTCGATTGCGGGAGCCTCGCCGCCGCCGTTGTCCCATGTGTCGATGCAGACCGAGATGCCGGAGCCGGCCCCCTCCTCGGACAGCCAGGTGCCGTCCGGCACGTCCGGGGCAAAGTTGAAGGAAAAGCCATCCGCCGGGTTGGAGGAGCCGCCGAGGGCATCTCCCGGGCCGCCGATGCGCAGTTTCATCGCGACACCGATGCTGTTGATGTTGGCGCCCTCGTTGAAGTCCGTGATGACGAACGAGCCGAGCTGGCTGTTGGTGGCTTCGGTCAGAAGCAGCATGCCGGAATCCTCCACGCCGCCCTCCATTTCGACCATCGCGGTACCGTAAACCTCTGTGCCCTCCGGAACCTCCCCATCATTAAAATCAAACACCAGGTCCGGCTCACCGATGGAGACCAGTTCGGAGGTGGAAAACTCCCAGCCAAACTCAATCTTGGCCCCGGCGTTGTCCGCCGCCGTGATGGCCGCCGTGTAGGCCGTCCCCGGGGCAAGGCCCCCCTCGGGAGCGCGCGTGATGGTGAGTGCGACGCCTTCCTCGGTGAGTTTTACCGCCGCTGCCTCGCCGTTGAGGGTGAGTTTTACCGAGTCGAGGTTCAGCGGACTCGATCCGGCGGAGAGCACGACCACAACGGGCGAGTTGGGTGTCACGATTGCGCCCTCGCCCGGCTGGAAACTGGAGATGACCGGTTTCTCGACAGCAAAAGTGGTGATCGTCACGTCATCGATCCAATGGTTGTTGTTGGCGCCGCCGGTCCGGGCGCCGAAGGCAAAGCGCGCACCGGCCACCGGCTTGAAGTCCAGTTCCAGGTCAGTAAAAATCTTCAGTCCCTTGTACTCGAGGTTGAACTTTCCTCCCTTGAGCGAAACCTTCACATCCACAAACTCATCCCCTGTAAACACGTCCGCCGGGTCGCCGGTGTCGGGATCGATGACGTAAGAGTCCGCTTCCGCAAGCCGGCGGCTCCCTGCGAAATGAGCGATCGCTTGGCTTTTGCTGCCGATAAAAGTCTCGATGGCCGGTGCTTCGCCGCCCCCGTTGTCCCACGAGTCGAACGAGACTCGAAGCCCGTTGCCCGCGCCGTTCTCGGCCGGGCTGAACGTGTTGTCGGGAATGTTTTGGCCAAAGCTAAAACTCATGCCGTCGGCGGGGGTGTTCTAGGTGTTTCCGCCCATCAACATCCGGAACGTGGCTTCAAACTCGCCGACGGTTTGCCCGTCGCTGAAGTCATCAACAATCCACGATCCGTTCTGGCTGGCCTCGGCCAAAGTCAACTGCAGCACACCGTCCTCGCCGTCGTCGTCGATCCACTCGACCACCGTGGCGCCGTACACCTCGGAGCCGTCCGGGATGTCGTCGTCGAAGTTGGTTTCAAAAGTCCACTCCGCTTGGGCGGCGTTCGCGACAAGAAAACTGGCCAAAGCCAAGAGATTAATGATGCGATGTTTGGTTTTCATTTGAATTTGATTTGACGGAAAGCGGCACTCTAGCTCCGGTCGCAAGAGGCACAAGCTGTTTTTGACCCGGCCACCGGCCAAGCGGAAGACCGGCTTGGCCAAGCGGCAAAGCAGCGGGCTTGCAGCCTGCGGGCAAAGGAGTAGATTGCCGGTGCGTTTGCGATGAAATTTTTTTGGATAGCCATTGCCGCCGTTGCGATTATCGCCGGGATCGCCCTGTTGTTTTCCGGAGGTGAACAGCCGTCCGGCCCGCCGGTGCAGGAGGAAGTCAGCATCCCCGACGACCGGATCGGCAGCGGCATCCGCTAACCGCTTGGCCAAGCGTTAGGGCCGAGGAAAATAGAGGAACCGCGAATGGACGCGAAAGAACGCTAATTTCTGTCTGGACACGGATTTCACGGATTTGCACTGATTATTCTTTATCTGCGAAAATCTGCGTCATCTGCGGATTCCATTTTTTAGTGCAATACTTCGTTTACTTCACCTCGAGCCATTGGCTGGCGCTGTGGCTGTTGAACTCCGGCGCGTACATGCTTTGGATGGTCGCGATGCCGGATTGGTAGCGGCCGCGATGAAACACTTTCACCGGATACTCGAACACGTAGGTGCCTTTGGGCAGATAGTCGATGAAGAAATGGCTTGAGGCGTCGCGGGTCGATTCGTAGTAGGCCAAGCCGTCCCGGTAACGGTAGCCGGAGAGCACGTTCACCGGTTCGGTGCCGCTGCCGCGCTGGTCGCTCATGTGGACGAATTCCATGTCGCGATCCGTCCGCAAAACCAGCCGCACGACCAGCTCGTCGCCGGGCGCGAGGTCGCGGTCGATCGGCTTGAGCACTGGGCCGGCCTTCGTGTTTTTGCGGACGTAAATCTCCTTGGCCAAGCGCAGCGGCGTGCCTTCGTGCGGCGTCACTTTGGCCATGTCCTCGAGGTACTGCCAATGCACGCTGCCCCACGCGACGCCGGGGTCGTGCTTGGTCAACTCTACTTGGCCAAGCGCGGGTGTAATCTCGCTGCGGCCAAATTTGTGCTGATAAAACCCGGTGCCGGCCTCGGCGTCTTCCGGCTTCACCGTCTCGCCGCCGAGCGACACCTCGACGAGCCGGGTCGAGGCCAGCAGGTTGTCGCCACCGAGCAGGATCGAGTACACGGCGTCGGCGGTGGCCTTGGTGGTGCGCCACGCCTGCGTCTGCTTTTGCTTGATGAGCCAGATTTGGCATTCGCGAACGGCGTCCTTGTCGGCGGTGATCTCGTTGAACGCCTCGATCATCATCGCTTGCGTCTCGATCGGCGCGCGATACCACCACCACGAATGCTCGGTGTCGCGCCAGAACATCCCCAGTTCCTCGTCGGTCACGCTGTGCTCGAGGATCGACCGGATCACGTCGCCCGGCACCTTCTTGTCTCCCAAGCGATGCAGCGCGATCGCGACATGCGCCTGCGACTGCCGGCTGCCGACCTTCAGCCAATGCTTTTTCGCCTGGCCGACGAAGTAGTCGAACGCCTTTTTTTGCGCTTGGCCAACGGGCCGGTCCTTCAAATAATAACTGCGGCAGTAGAGGTAGAGCGCGACGGTTGAACTGAGATGGTTGCCGTCGAGTGTCTTGTTCTCGACGATGCGGTCGTAGCGCTTCTTGATCCAGTCATCGAGTCGGGCAAGCGCTTTGACTGCTTGGTCGACCGGCACGCCCTCGACACCGAGATGGCGCAGCCGCGCAAAGCCGGTGGTGACGTAGAGGGTGATGTAGTCGTTGCTGCGGCCGCCCGGCATCCACGGCCAGCCGCCGTCGGCATTTTGGGCGCGGCCAAGCTGCTCAAGCAGGCGCTTGGTCTCGGAGTCGAGCCGGTTTTTGTCGAACAGAATGCCGACGTTGCGGCGCGCCTGGCTTTCGTCTTTGGCCTCGCGCACCCACGGCGTCTCGAGCAGCAGCAGACTTTTGAGCTCCTCGTTTTTCTCGAGCGGACTGTCGAGCGCGTCGGTGCCCTTCCACAGGTCGAACACGCGGCGGATGCGCGGATCGGACTTGGCGATGTGACGGGCAAGTGTGTTGGCGTAAAGCCGGTTGAACGTCTGCTCGGTGCACTCGTGCGGGTACTCCATCAAATAGGGCAGGGCGAGCACCGCGTACCACGCCGGGTTGGACGCCACCTGCACGGTGAGCGACTGGTGCTGCAGCGTGTCCGACCCGCCGGACGCGATCAGTTTTTCGAAGCGGAATTTCCGCGTGCCCTTGTCGCGGATCGGCAGCGGCAGCGACTCGGTGACGAGGATGCGCCGCGACAGCACCGGCAGATAATTTTCCTCGCCATCCGCCTGGTCGCCGGCCGAGGCGGTCACTTGATACACCAGCGTTGGCGCGCCGTCCGGCACGGTGAGCCGCCAGGAGAAGCTGCGCGACTCGCCGGCGGGGATGGCGAACTTCTGCCCGGGCGCCGTATTGCCGAGCAGCGCGTTGGCGGACGCCTCGGTCTCGGCGTTTTGCAGGTTGAGCTTCACGGTGCCGACGCGCTCGGTTTCACCGGTGTTGATGACGCGCACGGTGAACTCCAGTGCATCGCCCTCGCGGAGAAAACGCGGCGGGTTCGGCCGCACCATCAGGTCGAGCGACGTTACCGTCCTGCCGGCGAGATAGCCGGAGCGCGTCTTGGCGTCGTGCGCAAACGCCATCAACCGCCACTCGGTCAGCGCCTCCGGCATGGTGAAACTGAGCTTCACTTCGCCGGCCTTGTTCGAGACGACGTGCGGAAAAAAGAATGCCGTCTCGTTAAGGTTTTTGCGGATGGCCACCGGGGCGGGCTCGGTCGGCGGCGACGGTTCGCCGAGTCTCCCCAGCTTGTCCTCCCCGGCGAAATAAGCGGTGCTCGACTCGGCGAGTCCTTGGGGTGCCATGCCGGCCGAGAGCCCAAGATTCATAGTGCCTTCTTGGGCCATCTCGGCGTCGGCGAGTGCGGTGATTCCGCGGCCCCGCCGCATCACCGATTTATTTCGCATAACAAGGCCGGAGTGCCAGCGAGTAATCTCAGCGGGGAACGCCCGGTAGCGGTACGGCGGGATGGTGACGGTGCTGCGTTTCCAACTGCCGATCAGGCTGCTGAGGTTCCGACTGTTGTTGGCGAAACTGAAATGCGCGTTCGAGTAGTCGTTGCGATAGATGCCGAACTGCCGTTGCCAGCGGTGTGGCGCGAAGGCGTCGAGCGAGGCGTCGTAAAGCGTGGCCACCATTTCGGCGACCGCCTTCTCGGCGCCGGGGCCGGTGATCGTCGCCGTCCACATTTCCTCCTGCCCCGGGCGGAGCTTCGAGACGAAGCGTTCCCACTTTACGTCGAGTTTCATGTTCGACCACGGCACGGTGACGTGATGCGTGCGTTGCAGCATCCGGTTCTCGCGAACCTGTGTCACGTGCACGGTGAAGCCGCCGCGCATCTCCTCAGTGACCGGAACCTCGAGCAACCGTTGCGTGCGTCCGGGCGCGGTCCAAAAACGCTGCGTGATTTTGTGCCGATGCTCGACTTCGACAAATGCGCGGCCCGTGTCGTAGCCAGTGCCCCAAAGCAGCCGGAACGTCTCGCCCGGCTCGAGGCTGCTTTTCTCGGCAGCCACCAACTGCGGCAGGCGAATGGCCAAGCGCTTGGCCGCCGGGTCGAGCACCTGCAGCGAGTGGATCGCCTTGACCGTTTTGCCCAAGCGATCCGTGGTTTCGAACACCGCGCGATACACGCCGACCGGCAGCTTGGCCCCGACCTTGGCCAAGCCCTTGGCGTCAGTCTCGACGTCGTACGCGGAGACCGCCTGGCCAAGCGGCCACGTATCCGGGTTGGTGCCATCGACTTCCGGCCTTGCGGCGCGGATCAGGCTTGCGCGCTGGACCTTTTCCGGTGGCACGAGCGCGTGGATTGTTAACGTGCCCTTGGCAGGCTCCGGCACGCCGCCAAGCGACCGGGTTGTGATGCTGAACGCCACCGGCTTGGCAACGGTTTGCCAAGCGTCCGCCGTCATCGTCGCCTGCAAAGTGGTGTAGCCGACCGGCACATTCGTGGTGTCGCTGCGCGTCTCGCCGCTGCCGTCGGTCACGTCGGCGACAACGTGGTAGATGAAAGTCGGCTCGCTCTCCTCCGGCACGGAGGCATCCGGCACGGCGTCGAACTCGATGACAAACGAGCCGTCCGTCTTGGTCTCGAACGTCCCGTGAGCGATTTGCCGCTGCTGCGAATGAATCGGCCCGCCGCCCCAGTAATGCCAGCGCCACCAAACCGGCCAGCGCGCCTGCCGCGTGACGCTGAACTTGCCCTTGGCCGAGCCGATCGGTGCGCCGGTGTAGTCGGTCGCCTTGCCGTTGAGCCGGACGGTTTCGCCGAGCTTGGGCGACTGCTCCGGCTTGCCCAACTCGACGAGAAACTTGGGCCGCTTGTATTCCTCCACGCGAAAGCTGCCCCGTCCATGCGGTGCCTTGGCGGTTTCGATGTAGTAATGGCCGTTGAGCCGGTTTTTCGGCGTGGTGAAGCTGCCGGAGAACGAGCCGTAGCCGTTGGTCTTCACGTCGAGTCGCTCAACTTCCTCTCGATTCGGGTCGCGCAGCACGACTTTCATATTTCGATTCGGGATGACTTTGTAATCGTCCTTCGCTTGATTCCACGCGAGGGCGATGCCTTTGAATTGAATCGTCTGGCCGGGCTGATAGATCGCGCGGTCGGTGAAAAACATCACCGATTCCCGAGGCTTGGGCGGTTGCACGATGCCGCCCCAGTAATTATTTCGACCTGTCGTGCCGATCTTTCGGCCGTTGTGTTGCGCGAGGAAAAATCCCTGATATTGGTTTTTGTTTTTTTGAAAACGGAACATTCCCGACTCATCCGTGGTACCGGTTTTTTTCACGTACTTGCCACGATTGTTCCGCAGCCAGGCGTCCACTTGCGCGCCGACGATTGGCTCGCCGGAGTTGCCCTCGACGACAAAGCCCTCGAGCCGGTTGGCCCGTGAGCGGATTACCATCGCCAAGTCGCTGATCCAAACGGTCGAGTAGTTCGTGCGATTGTCCTTCTCGGAAAAAGCGGCGTCCGCGCTGGAGATGAGAAAGTAAAATCCCGGCTTCACGCCGCTTGGCACGGTGAAACGCTCGGTGCGCTGCTTGTAATCGGCGGTCGGCGGCAAGTCGTGCCGCCATGTTTTGACAGGCTTGCGCTTGAGCAGCGCACGGCGATCCTCAACCCTGGACACACGGAAGTTTTTTTCGCGCTGCCTGTTCCAATCGGCCGGCACGAGCCGGAAGTGCGCCCCGGTGATGTTGCGATACGTGACGGCAAGCTCCGGCCACGGCGCGTTCCAAATCGACTCGGCCTCGACGGAAATCGACTTGGCTTCGATCTGCGCGACAAGGTTGTGGCAATGGTTTCCGCCCCGGGATTTGGGGAATGCATCGCGCCCGGCAATCGCCACGCGCCGCGCCTCCACGAAGTCGCCATCGGCGTGCAGCGTTTGCGCCCAGTGGTACCGCGCCCAAGCGGAGAGCGGCCCCGGTTCGTTCTTGACGATCGACTGCATCGCCTCGATGAATCGGTCGTTCGCACCGTCGCCGGTGGCGATGTTTTTGCCGTGCAACAGCCGCAGGATGTCGGCGTCGTTGAGCGCGGAAGAGTCGG
>CAUZVJ010000119.1:0-7436 GCA_963583225.1 Verrucomicrobiia bacterium | reverse complement strand
TGGTTCATCCGAATCAGATATCCGGTTGGAAGAAGCGATTGCTTCAGAACGCGCCGGAGCTTTTTTCCGGGAGCAAGAATGGCCAAGCCAAGAGCGAGGAGGAGTTGAGGGCTCCACTTTACGAGGAGATTGGCCGGCTGAAGATGGATGTGAAATGGCTCAAAAAAAAGCTATGAGCCTGCCGGTTGCAACCCGCCGGGCTTGGGTGGAGTCGAGCCTTGATTATTCGGTGCGGCGTCAGAGTGGGCTGGCAGGCGTTCCCCGTTCGGGCTTCTACTACGAAGCGGCGAGAGAGACGGAGCAGAACCGGATGCTGATGCGCTTGATAGACGAGCAATACATGAAGCATTCCGAGTTTGGGTATCCGCGGATGACTCGCTGGTTGAGGGATGACGAGGGCCACGAGGTGAATCACAAGCGAATAGCGGGGTTGATGCGGAAGATGGGGTTGCAAGCGATCACGCCTGGGTCGCACACGAGCAAGCCGACGTCTGGGCACAGGATATACCCGTATTTACTGCGTAAAGTGAAGATCGAGCGAGTGAACCAAGTCTGGAGTACAGACATCACCTACATCCCGATGAGGCACGGATTCATGTACTTGGCAGCGGTGATTGATTGGCACAGTCGCTACGTGCTGTCGTGGGAGTTGTCGAACACGATGGAGAACTTGTTTTGCTTGGACGCACTGGAGGGAGCGCTGCGGCTTGGGCAACCGGAGATATTCAACACGGATCAAGGGGCGCAGTTCACGTCGGAGGCGTTCACGGGCGTGCTGTTGGCCAAGGAGATACCGATCAGCATGGACGGGCGGGGGAGAGCGTTGGACAACGCCTTCATCGAGCGATTGTGGTGGACGGTGAAGTACGAGAACGTGTACCCAAAAGATTACGCCGACGGGCACGAGTTGTATCGGGGGTTGGAGAACTATTTTGAGTACTACAACAACGATAGGAAACATTCGAAGCTGGACAACGTCACGCCGGCAGAGGTATTCCTCGGTGTGCAAGAAAGAGATGAAAGCTAGAGAGGAGATGCCGTTGCTACGTTGCGCCCTCGGCCCTGCGGGCCGCCCCTGCGGGGACGGGCTGCACTCCGCAACGGCATCAGGAACAGGTGGCCGGAAGGCCATCACAACACGGAGCTGGGACATGGCAGGTTCCACCTTAAAAAAGCCGATCCGTGGTCGAAGAATGGGGGGTAGGCGCAAACAATGACTTGCGCGTCTGCCTCAATTGCGTTTTCCACGACCGCAGCGTGGCGTACCAATGCCGCGAGCGGCGAGCCGAGCCGGTGACGGAAAAAAACCGGTCCAACTTCTGCGAGTACTTCGACTTCGCGTTGCGCGACTGGGGCTGGAGCGGAGGCACAAACAAGAGGGCCGAAGAAGCGAGGAACACGTTCGACCAGTTGTTCGGGGACTGAAACAAATGGCGCCGCCGGCGTTCCCAGCAGCAGATTCAAATCCGTGTCAAGCCTGTTTCAACGATGACAACAAAAACTTTTTTAAAAAAAATCAAAAATGCGGTTGTCAGGAACCGCGGCGACGTTTACGGTCTCGCGTCTGCAACCAAATACCGTATTGGCAACCCATGAAAAAAATCGACGCAATCATCAAGCCCTTCAAACTTGAGGACGTCAAGGAGGCGCTCGCCGCCGTTGGCGTAGAAGGGATGACCGTGACCGAGGTGAAAGGATTTGGCCGCCAAAAGGGCCATACTGAGATTTACCGGGGCAGCGAGTACACCGTCGATTTTCTCCCCAAGATAAAGCTTGAGATTGTGTTGGACGATGAACATGTGCAGGACGCGATCGACGCCATCATCAAGAGCGCCAAGACGGACAAGATTGGCGATGGCAAAGTCTTTGTCAGTTCGGTCGAAGGCGTGACCCGGATTCGAACCGGAGAAACGGGGGCCGAAGCGATTTAAGGGCGTGCAAGCGCCACTCGCCTTCGTTTCCGTTTTCACCCTGCAAAGTGATGATCGAAACTGAGGTGGCGGCGCAGCAACCGTTGAAACATTAACCAGTTGTGTGAGTGACGTTTAAGTGAAAACCAAGCTGTGAACAAGGTGTGGACAAAAGTTAATAGCTTCCGCTGGAATAGATGCCGCAGTGCGAATACTTTGCCTCCCGCCTTGGGTGCTTTACCCGCGCCACGAGGCAGAACACGACCAAAACAAACAACCCGCCTGCTGGCATAACCCAACCAACTGGCAACCATAAGTTTATGATTTATTATCCACCGTTTTATGAAGCCAGGCAGGAGAGCCCTCCTTGGCATGTTTTATCCCCTGTTCGGCAATCAAATACCAAACACAATGGCACGATGCCAAGGGCACGACGGTAGTGAGTGAATAAAAACTGAAATAACCCTGCCACCAAACGCCCGATGACCAACAATTTTGAAAAAACATGGATGCAGGCAAGCGAAACCTTGCGCACCATGGTGAACTCGGATCTCTTCAATCTGTGGTTTGATCCCATCCAACCTGGCTCCATAAACGAGGAAACGGCTGTCCTGATCGTTCCGAACGAGTTCTGCGCGGTCTGGCTCAAGGACAATTATCTGGAACTGCTTCAGGACGTGTTGGCCCATATCACCGGAACAAAACTGAGTGTTCAGTTTGAGATAAGCGAGAATGTCCGGGACGAAGTCCCCACCCAAACAAAAGACACCACCAGAAATGCAGCAGTTGCTGATCCACAACCTGCCAGGCGGGCGGCATCAGCCCAATCCCGTGCGTCTGCGGAAAAGCTGTTCAACCCGAAAAACACCTTTTCCACTTTCGTGGTTGGCGAAAACAATAACTTCGCGCACGCGGCGGCCCTGGCCGTGGCCCAAGCGCCGGGGCGCTCCTACAACCCCCTGTTTCTTTACGCCGGGGTGGGGCTTGGCAAAACGCACCTGCTGCACGCCATCGGCCACAATGTGCTGAGGGAAAACCCAAAGCTGAAGGTCTTCTGTCTTTCGTCGGAGAAGTTCACCAACAAGTACATTGATGCGATCCAAAACAATGAACTGGCCAAGTTCCGGCGTACTTACCGCAAAACCGATGTCCTGCTGATCGACGACATCCAGTTTCTCTCCGGGAAGGAACGCATCCAGGAGGAATTCTTCCACACATTCAACGCCCTGCACGAGGCCCACAAGCAGATCGTGATGACCTGCGACCGGCCCGCCAATGAAATCAAGAACCTGGAACACCGCCTGGTTTCCCGGTTCGAGTGGGGCCTTGTGACCGACATGCAGCCCCCTGATTTTGAAACCCGCCTGGCCATTCTGCGAAAAAAGGCCATCTCCCTCGGCGTCGAGGTGCCTGACGAGGTGGTCAGTTTTCTGGCCAAGCGGATTCGCACCAACATACGCCGCCTCGAGGGCGCGCTGATACGGGTGTCCTCCTACCAATCCCTCACCGGAAAACCGGTCACTCCCGATGCCGTTGAGGGCCTGCTCAAGGATGTGCTGCACGAAGAGGGGCGCACGGTTGTTTCCATTGAAAACATCCAGAAACGCGTGGCGGAGCATTACGACATCCGGCTTGCCGACATGACCAGCCGGCGGCGGCCGGAGAATATCGCCTTTCCGCGCCAAATCGCCATGTATCTGGCCCGCGAGATGACCAGAAAATCACTCAACTCCATCGGTGAGGCTTTTGGCGGACGCGATCACGGTACCGTGCTTCATGCCTGCCGCCTGGTACGCGACCGGATGGAGCAGCAAATCGACGTTCGACAGGCGGTGCGCTATCTCGAAGGCCAGATCAGCCGCTAGTCCGCAGCCGCTTGGCCAAGCGGCACACCGAAAAAAGCCGCCGGTCTTGCCATGACATCCGCCGGGACACCCAGCGCCTCTTTCAGTGCCACGTCACGATCCCACGGATTCTCGATTGCACCGATTGACTGCATCTGTTTGCGTGTCAGGTTCAGCGGAAAAGCCCATGGCGACACCGCCGCAGTGTTGATGAGCGGAAAATCCGAGCCGTAAAGCAGCCGCCCCTCGAGCCGCCCCTCGGTGATCGCCTGTCGCAGGTACCCCAGTTTGTTGACTTGGGTCATGCTCGAGATGTCCGTGTAGAGATTCGGATAATCGCCGAGCATCCCGATGAGCCGGTCGATGTCCTCCTGCCCCTCGTTCTCGCCGGTGGACGCCGCGTGGGCGACGATCACCGTCACCCCGAGCGACAGCGGCAGCTTGAGCCGCACCGGGTCGGCCAGCTCATCCCGCGCGTGGGTGAACGAGCGCTCCTGCCCCGCGTGCGTGAGCAACGGCAAATCCAGCGCCACCATTTTTTTGTAAAACGCCTCGTGCGCCGGGTCAGCGGGATCGATGAACTGGATGGACGGCAGCCACTTTAGCAGCAGCGCCCCGTTGTCCTTGGCCCACTGCAACCGCTCGATCGCGTCGGGCCGGTGGGGATTGATGCTCGCCCCAAAATACAGGTTTGCGTGCTTGGCCGTCTCGGTGGCGACAAACTCGTTCGGGATGTAAAACTCCGTCCGCGAGCGGTCGAGTTGCCCGTCGGCATCCATCGCGCCATCCATCGCGAGGACGATCGCCGCGCCGACCCGCTGGCTCTCCCCGATCCCCTTGGCCAAGCGCTCCACCAGCAGTTGATCCCCCTGCTCCTCCGCCTCGGCCAAAGTCACCCCGAACGCTTTCATGTAGATTTTAAATCGAAAATTGTTTCGCAGTTCCTTGGAAACAAAACAGCCGCTGCCGCCCGCGCCGATGCCGGCCACGTGACAGTGCATGTCGAGGATCAGCCCGTCATGCGGCTTGGCCAAGCGCAGGTACGGCCCGGAGAAAAACACCTCCCGCAGCACCAGCAACAACAGCACGCCCAAGCCCAGCCACTTGGCCAAGCGCTTGCAGCGACAACACCATCGCCCACGAGTCGGGCGGACTTCATCCGGTTTTAAGTTCGTGTCCATTCGTCAATCCAAACTTGAGTTTCGCCTTGGCCAAGCGCACCCTCGGAGCATGTCAGAGATAGCGGAATTCCTCCATCACGGCGCGGAACAGATCACACCGAAAATTCTCGATGGAATCCACAAAAAACTCCCCGCGCTCAAGCTCGAATTCGCCGAGATCAACGCACCGAAGTACCCCCACTTGGCCGAGCAACTCGAGTTTTTGGCGGACGTGGTCGAGGATTACGTCGAGAATGCCGACGACGCTCTGCCGCTGGTCGCCGTGGCCGAGGCGGCCTACGCGCTGGCGTATGCCCACAAGCAGCTTGGCCTCATCCCAAATCATTTGCCGCACATTGGCCACGCCGACGAGTCGTCGATCGTCCGAACCATCCTGATCGAGAACGAGCGCGCTCTCTCCGAATACGCCGAGCGGCATGACATCGACTGGGTCACCGTAAAGCCGTAACCAAGCAGCAAGCAGGCGGTGGCGTCAAAGCTGTGTCTTGCGGGCGATCTTCCAGATACGCCGGTTGCTTCGGACATAAAGAGCGCCGTTCGAGACTGCCGGCGAGCACAGGATCATTTCGCCCAAATCCATCTCACCGGCGATGCGCCCCTCCGGCGCGGACAAATCCACCACCTGCACTTTGCCCTCCTCGTTGAAGGCGTACAGGTGATTGTCCGCCACCACGGGCGAGCCGCCATACGGCCCGTCGAGGCGCAGTTGCCAAAGCCGCTTGCCGCTGTCGGTGTCGCCGCACGTCAGCACGCCGGCATTGTTCAGGCTGTAAACCCGGTCGCGATGCACGAGCGGGCTGGCCGTGCCGGGGCGCAGCCGCGACGAACGCCACTTCTGCCTGAACGACTTGCCGTCGTCCGCCAAATCCAGCGCCGTAACGCCGTGCGACGGCACGTAAAGCACTCCACCCGCCAGCGTGCTCGACGGGATCGTCGATGCGCCATCGGCGTAATGCCAGGCGACCTCGCCGTTTTTCGGGTTCACGGCGTGAATGCCTTTGCCGGATTGCAGCAGCACCCACTCCGCGCCTGACTTGGTTTTTTGCACCATGGCCGTGGTCCAGTTGGACGATTTTGGGCGGTTGACTTTCCACAGGTTCGCCCCGTTTTGTTTGTCCAGCCCGGCCGTGAACGATTCGCTGTCGTTCTCCACCTGCGCAACCAGCACGCCCCCGGCGAGCACGAGCGATGACGCCATGCCGAGGCTGTTGCGGGCATTCGGATAATCGACCGTCAATCCACGCAGCCATCGGAGGTTGCCGTCGAGGTCGAGGCAGAACAGGTCGTTCGACGAAAAGATCGCGAAGAGCCGCTTCCCGTCGCTCACCGGCGTGGGGGCGGCGATGCTGGTTTTGTTGTGGCACACCGTGCTGCCCGTCGCCCAAAATTGGCGCTGCCAAATCACCGACCCATCGGCGGCATTGAGGCAGAGAATCTGCAACTGATCCTGCCGTGTGCCGCCGCTGGCAGTGACAAAAACGCGGTCGCCCACGACGAGCGGACTCGAGAGCCCGCGGCCCGGCAGATCGATCCGCCACGCGATGTGCTTCTTCGCATCGAGCGCGATCGGCAACCCGACTTCATCCGAGACGCCGTTGCCCAGCGGCCCGCGAAAGCCGGGCCAGTCGCCCGCCGCCAAGCCGTTGGCCAAGGCGGCAAAAGTGAAAGTGAGGATTAGTTTTTTCATGTTCGTGGATTATTTGGCGGCGACTGCGCGGTTCTTTGTCGGGGCGGAATGAATCGCCGTGCCGGTCGCGTCGCACACGCGCAACTGGAACTGCCATTGCACCGTCCAATCCTCTACTTGCTCATTTTGACAGGCCTTCACGAGGATCGTGTTGCTTCCCTTTTTCAACTGCACCGGCATTTGGTATTGGTCGATCCGCATGCCCCGGTGATACTCGTCGCGCCCAAAAACCAACTCGCCGTTGAACCAGATTTTCCACGCGTTTTTGCAGCCCAACCGCAGCTCGGCCGGTCGGTCGTTGGCGGAGACAAACTCCGTCTGCGCGTAGCCGGTGACCTCTTTCAAATCGCCGTAAGGCTTGTTGAAATCGACCATGCCGTATTCGTCGTCCGTCGAATATGCTCGCCACTTAACTTTGCCGTCCATGCCGTTGTACGACACCGACAAGTCCGCGTTTTTTTCCGGCCCGAACACCGCCACAAACCCGGCGCGATCCTTGTTGTGAAACGGGCCGGCCATTTGCCAGTCCACGAGAAAACCGAAATGCCGCGTCAGGTTCACCTCGCGGCCAAGCTCCCGCAACGCCCCGGATATTGTTTGAATCTGGTCGAGGTCGCGGGCGGCATCGAGCGACTGCCGGTACAGCAGCACGGCGGCCGGTTTGTTGCCGGCCTTGGCCAAGCCCGCCGCTTGGCCAAGCAGTCGGGCGACGGCTTCGCGGCGAAGATCCACGCTGGGGTCGCCCAGAAAACCGGGGATGAGTTGCTCGGCGGCGGACGCGTCAACTCGCCGGATCAACCCAAAGGCCAGCGCG
>CAUZVJ010000118.1:0-7462 GCA_963583225.1 Verrucomicrobiia bacterium | reverse complement strand
CTCCGAAGAGCAGTGAAAACGCGCCGGTAAAATAGATCGCGCCGGTCACCGCCATGTAGTCCCAAATATCCTCCTCGCCGGTGTAGAACAGCCCCCAATAAAGAATGTAAAGGCCGATGAGTACGATGAGCACGCGGGTGATTTTGATGCGCGTCGGGTTGTCGAGCCGCTCTTTGAACAACGGCGCGATGATGTCCTGCGTGATCACCGTGCTCCAGCAAAGCAGGTAGCTGTCGTGCGTGGACATGAAGGCGGCAATCATCGCGGCAGTGACCAACCCAATCAGCCCCGCCGGCAGGATGCGGCCGAGGAAAATCGGCATGGCGTAAAGATTGTCCACCGCCTTGGCGTCGGCGTCTGTTGGAGAGAAAAGCTGATGCAAGTCCGGAGCCTTGGTCATCACGAATACAAACGCGCAAATGCCGAGCAGTTGCGGGATGATCATCCGGATGGCGAATGAGATGGACGACCACATGTATTGCCGCTTGAGCGCGGTGGTGCTCTCCATGGCCAGCGCGCGGGCGACGGCGGTGGGCCACAGCGCGCAGTTCACGATGCCGAGGAAAAACATCCACCCCACATACTCCCATCCGAAGTTACTCTCGGCGGCGACCGGATTGAAGCCAGAGTCACCCTTGTAGTGGGTTCGGACTGTCTCGAAAATGTTGTCCAATCCGCCGACAAAATCGACCGCGAGCCAGCCGGTCACGAGAAGGCCGACCGACAGGATGACAAACTGGATATAGTCGGTGATCACCACCGAGATCATCCCGCCGATGACCGTGTAGACGAGCACCAGCGCCAGCAACACAACCATGACCACTTTGAGAGCGTTGCCGTCGGGGTCCATGCCGGTGATGCCGACGATGAACATCGCGCCCACCTTGAGGAACAGGCCCATGTTCAGCAGTCCGCCAAACGCCAGCATGATGCCGCCGAGGATGCGAGTGCGGCGGCCAAATCGTTTTTCGTAATACTCCGGGATCGTAAGCACCTTGTGCTCACGCAGTCGCACGACGATGAAGCCGGTCACGCCGACGAGAAACGCGACGAACCCGGCGATCACACCGATGTGAAATGCCGCGAACCCGGCGGTGAAGCCTTTTTGCGCGCTGTACATCACCGTGATGAGGCCCATCTCGGTGCCGGTCAGCGTGGCAATGCCCAGCCAAGTGCCGACCGCGCGTCCGGCGCTGACGAAGTTCGTCATGTTGCCGGCGTAGCGCTTGACGAAAAAAGCCACCCCGACGGAGAGCAGCAGATACACCACGACAATCGCCCAGTCGATCGGAGAGAAGTTGGTCAGCTTTGTGGCGTCGGTGAGGGCGGTTTCCATTCAGGTCACTCCACGAGGAGCAGCCGGAAAAAGTGAGCCGCACCGGCCGGAAGGTCAATCTCGACTTGCTGCGGGCCGTCATTTTTCACATCGACCTCCAGCACCGATTTCCACACCGTCTGGCCAAGCGCCGGGGTGGATTGAATTTCAACCAAGCGGCCCTGTGACGCCTCGAAAACGAGGCTCAACTTGCCGTTGGCCAAGCCTGCGGCGGCCAGGCGCAACGCACTCGCCGCGTCGCCGGGATCGGTTCCAGCGAGGAATTCGCCGAGGTTGGTCAAGCCGTCGCCGTCAGCGTCCGCATCGGCGTCGGCATTGTCGTTCGGGTTCAGGCCATGGGCGGTTTCCCACTCGTTGGGCATGCCGTCGAGGTCGGAGTCGGCGACCTCCGTCGAGCGGTTGGCGCGTCCGGGATTCGGCACGGCAGCCTTCCAGTTGACCGGGTCGTTGGCGAACTTGTTGGCAGCGATCCGTTGCAGCGTGGCGCCCAGGCCGTCGGCATCGCTTGGCCAAGGCACGGTGTCGCTGAAGGTGACTTGGTCCACGAGAATGTACGGCACAAAACCGGCGTCATCGTGCTGAAGGCCCTGCGGCGGATCCGGCTTGTAGAGGCTCAGGGTGTCGCCGCGGTTGGCCAACCGTCCGCGCAACGGGCCAAGGATGGGCACGCCCTCCGGGATGCCGTAGCGCTTGGTTAGGCGCTTGGCTTTGTCCGGATTCTTCGCCGGGTTGAACTCGATCAAAACCACGTAGCCGTCCGGTTGCAACTGAAAGCCGCGCGGAAACTCAAACGTCGCGCCGCCGCCGATTTGCCATGTGTTCTCCGGGTGCAGCGGGTCGTACAGCGGCACGGTCGTGTTGGTGATATTCCGCAACTCGATGAACTCGTCGTCCGGCGTCCCGGCGCCGAACGGCAGCGGGGCAGGGTGGTACATGATTTCGTGAATCACCACCGGGCCGACCTTTGCCGCGGCGTTGGCCGCGCCAGCGCCCTTGCGGAAGGCCGACACGGAAGAGGGATTGTCCACTCCGAACGTCGGCTTGGCCAAGGCGGTGAACTGCTCGCCGATGCTAGTTTTCACCCGGCCAAGCGAGACGCCGTTTTGCGCCGCACCAAACTCGATGATCGCCCGGTAGCCGGTCAACTTACCGAAGCCGTCAGCCTCGGAGAGAACAATCTTGTCGCCGTGGGCGGAGTTGAGCGCGAAGCTGTGTTCCGCGCCCGGCGCCGGGTTGAACTGCCCCTCGTAAAAAGCCATCACACCGCGCGCCGCCAAAGTGGTGTTGGCGGGAATCTTGTATTTTTTCAGATCCGCTTCCGAGTTGCTGAGCCACCAGTTGCCAATATCGACCGTGTTGTCGGAGAGGTTTCGCAGCTCGATGGCGTCCTCAAACGGCGGGTCGGTGTGAGTGAGCACCTCGTTGATGACGACGTTTTCCACCGGCAGATAATTGGCGTTGCCGGGGGTGGGTGTGGCGGGGAATTTCGTGATCCGCGAGGCGCCGTCGGGCAGTCGTCCCTCCGATTCGCCGGGGATGGTTTTGGAAATCTGCCGCTTATCCAGCAGCGACTTCGTTCGGCTGTAAAGGGCGATCGGCTCGCCGAGGCCGGAGAGGCTGAAGTTCAAATGGTTGCCGCCCTTGGCCAAGTCGGCGTCGGCGATCCACTTCACGAATCCGCCCGCGTCGATGAAGTTGAGCGGCGGGATTTCAAACTGCGTGCGGCCGATCGAGCTGATGTCGTCGGTCAGGTACAGCCCGTCCATGCGGACCGGGGGAGTCAGCGGATTGTAAAGTTCGATCCAGTCGCTGCCCCGACCGTTGGCCATCCATTCGTTGATGACGAGGTTGCTGGGAGAGGCCAGCAACGCGGGGAGTTTGTTCGCCTTGCCGGGAGTGGGGGAATCGAGCAGTGCCCAGTCGCCGTTTTTGTCACGGCCTATGGAGCGATCCGCCACTTGGAAACCGTAGCTCACACTATCGACAATCTGCTCGCTGGCGTTGAACAGGTACACGGTGCCGTAGCTGCCGTTGAGCGAGCGGCCGGTGTTCAGGTAATCCGCCGGGCCAAGCTCGGGGTCGCGGGAGCCGTTGCACCACACGAGCAGGCGGCCCTTGGCGCGGAGCTTGGCGTTGTCGGGAAAGAACCACTGCCCGGGCTCGACCTTGTCGATGCTCAGGCTCATGCCGGTGAGGTCGATGGACGCCGTGGAGTTGTTCCAAATCTCGAGCCAGTCGCTGGTCCGGCCAAGCGGGTCGATGACGGCGTTGTCGTTGATGGCGAGAATTTCGTTGAGCTTTAAGCCATCGGCCTTGGGCAGGTAATTGGCCTGGCCGGGGCTGATAGTGGTGGTGAAGGTGGTCCACGGGCCGGTGCCGTTCGGGAAGCGGCCGCGTGACTCGCCGTCCTTTTGCGCGCGGTAGCTGAGGTCGTCGAGTTCCGCGCCGTTGGTGTCGCGCAAAAGCAGCGTGCCACCGGCGGCGGGCAGCTTGAAATCAAGGTGTCGCACGCCGGGTTTTTTGTCGGCTCTGAAAACTGTATAACTGTTAGGCGCAATAAACGAGAGGCGGCGATAGGTGAATTTGGCCAAGCCGGCTTCCCACGCGAGGCCGAACAGCGCGGCCGGTTTGCTGTCGGTGTTGAGCAGCTCGACCCAGTCATCGCTGCCCGGCGGTGCGGCGGCGACGAACTCGTTGAGCTTGAGATTTTTCAGATCGGCGACCGGCGCGGCCCTGTTCGCCTTGCCGGGGGTCGGCTGGTTGAGCGACCAATCGCCGCCGTCGCGGTTGCGGCCGAGTGAGTGGTCGGCCACCTGCAACCCGAAGCCCAGCACGTCGATGCGTTCGCCCTCCGGGTTGAACAGCGCGATGGTGTCGCCGTCGTTGTCCATCGCAAAACCGGCGTGCAGCCCCGGTGTCTCTGCGGCGTCATCCAGCCAAACGACGAGGTAGCCGTTGGCCTTTACCACAGTGCCGGCGGGGAAGTTGAACTTTCGGGGCTTGGCCGGGTTGTCGCTCAGGCTCCAGTTTTGCAGATACACATCTGTGCCGGCGACGTTTTTCAATTCGACATAATCGGGGAACGTGTCGCCGCTTGGCGCCGAGGCGACATTCTCGGCGAGCACCTCGTTAAGAATGACAAACGGCTGCGGGCCGCTGGGGCTGGGCCTGCCGGGGGTACCGCCCTTGGCCAGGCTGGCACGCCAGTTGGCCGGCGAGTCGGGGTCGCCCTCCGGTTGGCTAAACACGAGCGAGTAGCCGTCGCCATCGGGCTCGCTTGGCCAAGCGCCGCCGTCATCGTAGTCCACCGACAACACCGTCTCGCCGTTGCGATCGACCAGGGCCAGCCGCTCACCCTTGTTGGAGAGTCTGCCCTCGTACAAGCCGCTAACCCGCACGCCGGGATAGCGCGCGCGGAACGCTTGCACATTGGCGTCGTTGACCAGCAACAGGTAAGCACCGGCGGCCAGCGGGGGGCTGTTCTCGGCAAACCGGAAGGTGATGCCTTCAAAGGAGAAGCCGGACAGATCCTCCTCGGTGTCGCCGACGTTCTGCAGCTCGATGTACTCAAATGCGTCGCCGCCCTGCGGGTTGTACATGATCTCGGTGATCCTCACCGGCACGTCGCCGTCCCCGACCATGAACGAGGCCTCCGTCAGGGCACTCCATTTGCCGGCAGTCATTGTGCGCGCCTTGACGTGTGTGCCGTCGTTAAGGATGACTCCTTTCGCTGAGTCGTACTTTTTTGCCGAGGCCGAGATCGAGCCGGCGAAACGGACACGCGGGTCGGATTCGTCGGTTGTGTAGTAAACATCGCCGCGGGAGGCGCTTAGTTTGAGTTTGAACCCTTCGGGCACTGTGCCACCGAACTGATTAAACTTGGGTGCATAATCAGAGGCGGCCAGATTGGCCTCCTTCAGGTGCTGCAACACGGGCGAGCGCCGCCTCCGGATCCAGTTGGTTCCCCAGCTTTTGCTGACAGGGATCGTGCCTTTCACGGTGTTATACATCTCATCGAAGACGCGCCTGATCTCTGGGTCGGTCAGTCCGCCGCCGTTGTAGAAATGTTTGTGAACCCGGTCCGCAAAAATCATCTGGTACTCGGAACTGACCTTTAGCCCATTGAAGAGCTTGGCAACATCCACGTTGCCCCAGGGAGGATTTGTGTTCGAGAGCTGGTTCTTGATGGTGTTGTGGCTGGTGCTTTTGCTGAAGGTCCACTCGGCATCCCAGTTGATGAAGCGGAACAGGCCGTCCGGCTTGTGGCGGGCGGCGCGCCAGTTGTTGTGCGGCCAATCGTCGTTGGCGGCGTAAATCAACGGCAGGAGGTAGTCGGCCATCGCCGGCATGTCCAACTGCTTCTCGACCACCTGGAAATGTTCCGGGTCGTTCATGTCGTATCGGTTGACGTAGTTGAGCATCTTGCGCCAGCTGGTGACAGTGCCGGCTTGGACCTCGTTGAACTGCGCGATCAAGTCGTACTCTTCATCCGTCTGGTACCAGTCGGCGAGGAACTTCGTGTCGATGCGCTCACAAGGGTTGTAGTAGCCCTTGTACTGGCCGTTGATGAACAGGTTCACAAAGTTACCGCGGGGACACACCTGGCCGACGTTCGAGCAGAGCCGCCGTGCCCACTCGTCCTTGATGAACGGGTTGGTGTGATCGTTCATGCCGGCCCGCAGCACAATGCGGTCGAACGACTGCACCGGGATGTCGCCGAACAACGGGTACTCCAGCCGTCCCGCCCCGTAGTCGCCGCGGAAGTACAGCCGGAACGAGTATTTGCTGAACGGCAAACGGGAGTTGGGATTGTAGCGTGGACGCACGTAGCCGCCGCCCTGGATGCGGATGCCGCAGTCCACCGCGAAGCCGCCGTTGTCATCGGGACGGATCAACTCGGTTGATACCGGGCGCTCCCAGGCGATGCCGTGCCGAGTGGCGTTGGGCTGTTTCTGGATGCCCTTCGAGCCCCAGAGGTGCCGATCGTCGGTCACCAGCGACAGGGCAGGGATGCGCTTCCTGTTTGCTGACAGGCCATAAAAGTAGGTGTTCGTTTTTACCTTCGAGGGCAGCATGCCTCCCTTGTAGGCGATCGCTCGAATGATGCTCGTCTTGGCGATCCGGATCGCCGCGGTGTAAACTTTTCCCACGGTCTCGTAATTCCCGTTGCCGCAGCAGCCCGGGGTATCCCCGTTGGTCGTGTAGCGGATTTTCGCACCGAGTGTGTCGGTCGTTAGAGTGAGGTAAACCGCCTTCCTCTCATAAAAACCGCGCGGCAAACTGAAATGCACCGGCTTCACCCGGTGCGAGATGGTGGTCGTGCTGTTGGCCGAGCCCGGCGTCGGCTTGGCGAAATAAACCCACTCGTCGTTTTTGTTTAGGCCGTAGCTGACCGTCGCAGCCTGCTCGGGGAACTGCACCGCCGACACGGCGCGGCGCGGCGTCTCCGGGCTGCTCAACGCCAGATATTCGCCGTTGGGGTTGAGCTTGAAATTGGTGTGCGACGGCTTGGACGTGCTGTTGTGGCGGATGTCCTCGCCGGTGGCAAAAATGACAAGCCGTTTGCCGGCGCCGATCGAGAGGTCGGGCAGGAGCCACTTGGCCAAGGTTGCCCGGTCGTCCGTCAACGACCAGCCGGCAAGGCTCACTGCGGCGTTGCCGCGATTGTGAAGTTCGATCCAGTCGCCATCCACCCGCTTGTATGCCCGGGTGGACGCGGCGCTGAACTCGCTGATCACCACGTCGCCGGGGGAGTGGGCCGGGTCAACCTCGACCGACCAAGCTTGGCCGTCGAACGCGTTGGGTGTCCTGTTGAAATCGGTGATGCCGTGATCGTCCGCCCAAGTCAGCTCCACTTGGCCAAGTGCCGACTCTTCGAACTCGAACACATACGGCCCGGCGCCAATGCCGGAGACCATCTTGGCCGTGAGGCCGTTGGCCATGAGGTCGGTCGCCTCGATGCCCTGCACCGGCTCGTCAAACCATAACTCCACCTGGCTGAATTGGCGCGCCGTGCCGGCGAGCGGCAGGCGGCTGGCCAAGCGCGGCGGTACGAGGTCGAGCAACTCGTAACTCCAAGTGGCCGATTGAACTCCGGTGCTCCCTTCCGGGACGAACGCGTTTGGT
>CAUZVJ010000117.1:0-7583 GCA_963583225.1 Verrucomicrobiia bacterium | reverse complement strand
TCGCCCAGCGAACTGTCCGCGCGGTAATTGCTCACGACCGGCGACAGCTCACGGACGACAAACCCGCTGGCGTGCGTCTGGTACGACTCCACGTCCTGCTCGTTGACGCCATAGTTGCCGATGAGCGGATAGGTCATGGTGATGATCTGCCCCTTGTACGACGGGTCGGTCAGGATTTCCTGATACCCCGTCATGGAGGTGTTGAAACAAACCTCACCGGCAACCGACTCGGCAGCGCCGAACGCTTGCCCCTCGAAAATAGTGCCATCCTCCAGTGCGAGGATGGCTTTAGGCCCCAAGCCAGACATCGGCGGGGAGAGTACGGACACGCCCCCCGATCAGCAAGCATTCGGCGACATTGTGAACAACTTGGCCAAGCGCGGCGGCGTGACAGTCGAGCGGCCTTCCCCTAGCCTGAGCCGCGTGAATACTGTTTCCACTTTGGCCAAGCTCATCGTCGCCGTCTCGCTAATCTCGCCAAGCGCCTTCGCGCAACAGGATCAATTCCCCATCCATCCCGACTCGAAAAAGCAGCCCGGCGTCCCCGGCGGAAAAGTCACCCAAGCCAAGTTCGCCGACTCCACGGTGTACCCCGGCACGGATCGCGACTACTGGATTTACGTGCCGGCGCAGTACAAACCCGGCCAAGCGGCCAGCCTGATGGTGTTTCAGGACGGCAAAGCCTACGTCAACAGCGCCACGTTCAACGCGCTCGACAACCTCATCCACCGGGGCGACATCCCGCTGATGATCGGCGTGTTCGTCAATCCCGGTGTCGTGCCACCGCAAAACAAAAACGCGCAGGCCCGCTTCAATCGCAGCCTCGAGTACGACGACATGAGCGACCGCTACTCGCAGTTTTTGATCGACGAATTGCTGCCGCACATCGAGCGGGCGCATGGTGTCCGGTTCAGCACCGACCCGAACCGGCGCGGCATCACCGGCGCAAGTTCCGGTGCAATCTGCGCCTTCAACGTCGCATGGCACCGGCCCGATTCGTTTCGCCGGGTTTACTCGACCATCGGCACGTACGTCGGCCTGCGCGGCGGCGACGAGATTCCGACGCTCATCCGCAAAACCGAGCCGAAGCCGCTCCGCATTTTTTTGCAGGACGGCGAAAACGATCTCAACATTTACGGCGGCGACTGGTGGATTGCCAACCAAATGATGCAGCGCGCTCTCAAGTTTTCCGGCTACGAATTGAAACACGAATGGGGCAAGGGCCGGCACAGCCGCAAACACGGCAACGCGATCTTCCCCGACGCGATGCGCTGGCTTTGGCACGGCGACGAGGTGACGACGCACTACGACCAATGCCGCAACGAGGCGGTGCGCTTTCTCGAGCCGGGCGAGGAGTGGCAACTGCTCAGCGACGGACACGGCTGGGCCGAGGGCTTGGCCGCGACGCCGGATGGCTCCGTGTTTTTCACCGACGTGCCGGCGTCGAAAATCTACCGCATCGGCACCGACGACAAAGTCGAGTTGTTCGCCGAGAACACAGGCAAGGCCAACGGCCTCCGGCTTGGCCCGGATGGTTTGCTGTACGGCGCGGCCAACGGCGCAGGACAGATCGCCGCGTGGAACCCGGAAACAGCCAAGCGCACCGTCATCGCCGACGGCGTCAAGTGCAACGACCTCGTTGTGCGCCACGACGGCACGATTTATTTCACCAACCCGGCCGGCAACAAAATCATGATGATTCGCAAAGGCTCCGGCCAAGCGGTCGTCGTGGACACGTTCCGGGACCCGAACGGCCTCACGTTGAGTGCCGACCAAACGATGCTGTTCGTCGGCCACTTCCCCGGCCGGTTTATTTACAGCTACACCCTCAACGCCGACGGCACGCTCGCCAACAAACAGGAATACTATTACATGCACTCGCCGTCCAACTCGCCCGTGGGCCATCTCGACGGCATGTGCGTGAGCCGCGACGGCTGGCTCGTTGCCGCCACCGAGTTGGGGGTGCAAATCTGTGATCAACCCGGCCGCGTCCACCTGATCCTCCCCAAGCCGCGCTTGGCCAAGCGTGTGTCGTACACCGCGTTCGGTGGCAAGGATTGGAAAACCCTCTACATCGCCACCGGCAATCGCGTTTACAAACGCCGCACCAAACTCACCGGCGCTCAGCCGTGGCAGCCTCCGGCCAAGCCGCCCCGTCCCCGTTTGTAGCCAAAACACCTGTTTTTGGGCGTTTCTGCCCCACATAACCGTTGACAGCCAAGGGTTCGCGGGTATGATTTCGCGCCCTTTTTTCGGGGGCGAATGGCCAAACTGACCGTCAATGATATCGATCTGCAGGGCAAACGCGTGCTGACCCGCGTGGACTACAACGTGCCCATGGCCGAACACGACGGCTCGATGGTCATCAACGACGACACCCGCATCCGCGCCACACTCCCGACGCTCAAGTTGATGGTCGAGCGCGGCGCGAAAACCATCCTCACCGCACACCTTGGCCGCCCGAAAGGCGAGCGCGTGCCATCGATGAGCCTCCGCCCTGTCGCCGATATACTCGCCGAGTTGATTGGCCAGCCGGTGGCCTTTTGCGACCGGTGCGTTGGCCAAGTGGCAGAGGACGCCGTGGCCAAGCTGGAAGACGGCGAGCTGCTGCTTTTGGAAAACGTCCGCTACCACGCCGAGGAGGAAGCCAACGACCCGGCCTTCGCCGAGCAACTCGCCGGCGACGCCGACATATTCGTGAACGACGCTTTCGGCGCAGCGCACCGCGCACACGCCTCCACCGCCGGTGTGGCCGATGTGCTCAACGCCCGGGCCGGCCAATGCGTCGCCGGACTGTTGATGGAACGCGAACTGCAATTTCTCGGCAACGAACTCGACTCGCCCGAAAGCCCGTTCGTCGTGATTCTCGGCGGCGCGAAAGTCTCCGACAAAATCAAAGTGATCGATCGCCTGCTCGACAAGGCCGACACGATCCTCATCGGCGGCGCGATGGCGTACACCTTCAAGCTGGCGCGCGGCTTTGGCGTGGGCGATTCGCTGGTGGAGCCGGACAAGACCGGCATCGCACAGGCTGCGCTGGACAAGGCAGCGGAACGCGGCGTCGAATTTCTGCTGCCGACGGACAACCTGATTTCACGAATGAACGACGGCGCCTGGGCCGACCCGGAAGTGAACAGCGCCGAGGACATCCCCGACGGCAGCGAAGGGGTGGACATCGGCCCCGAGTCGGCGGCCAGGTTTTGCGAGGCGATCGCCGGCGCGAAGACGATTTTGTGGAACGGCCCGATGGGTATCTTTGAGGACGACCGATTTGCCGGAGGCACGTTCAGCGTGGCCAAGGCCGTGTGCGACGCAACCGCCAACGGGGCCAAGAGCATCATCGGCGGTGGTGACAGCGTTAAGGCGCTGAACAAAGCCGGCCTTGGTGACCAAGTCACCTTCATGAGCACCGGCGGCGGCGCAAGCCTTGAGTTTCTTGAGGGCAATACGCTGCCCGGCGTCGCGGCCTTGGCCGACAAATAATTTTACGCATGGAAAAAGAACGCAAACTAATCATTGCCGGCAACTGGAAGATGAACAAAACCGTCGCCGAGTCCCTCGACTTGGCCAACGGCTTGGTTCGGGAACTCAAGGACGTCACGGAGGTGGATATCGCCGTCTGCCCGCCGTTCACCGCGCTGGCTGCGGTGTCCGAGGTGGTCATTGACTCGAACATCCGGCTCGGCGCACAAAACATGAGCGAGAACGGCTACGGTGCCCACACCGGCGAGATCGCCGCCGGGATGCTCAAGGAATTCTCCGCCAAATATGTCATCCTCGGCCATTCTGAGCGGCGACAGTATCAGCGCGAGTTGGACGAACTCGTCGCCGCCAAGGCCAAGGCCGCCCACGAGGCCGGCTTGAAACCGATCGTCTGCGTTGGCGAACAACTCGACGATCGCGAAAGCGGCCGCACGGAGGAGGTTGTCGGCGGACAGATTCGCGGCAGCTTGACAGGCTTGACCACGGCCCAAATGGAAGGCACGGTCGTCGCTTACGAGCCGGTCTGGGCTATCGGCACTGGCAAAACAGCCACGTCCGCCCAAGCGCAGGAAGTGCACGCATTCATTCGCAATCTGCTGGGAGATATTTTTGACGAGGACACGGCCAAGCGGGTGCGCATCCAGTACGGCGGCAGCGTCAAGCCGGACAACGCCCGCGAGTTGATGGGCCAACCGGACGTGGACGGTGCCCTCGTGGGTGGTGCCTCGCTGGACGTGAGAAACTTTTCCGAGATTATCCAAAACTCGATCTGACAAACAAAACACGAAATCATGACTATCCTGATTGGAATATTAACAGCCGTACTCGTCCTAAACTGCTTCTTCCTCGTGCTGCTGATACTGATTCAGCTGCCGAAGAAAGAGTCCGGCTCCGGCCTCGCCTTCGGTGGCGGCACGCTGGACATGGCACTCGGTGCCGGCGCAGGGAACGTGCTGACCAAACTGACCAAGGCCTCCGCGTCGCTTTTCCTGCTGCTTTGCCTGGTGCTGGCCATCATCGGCAACCCCGGCAAGAGCGTCCTCCGCGAGCGCATTGGCGCACAAGCGCAACCGCCCGCGACTCCAGCAGAGATTCCGGGGGCGACCCCGGCTGCCACAACCGACAACCCGGCTGGCGCCGCTGAACCCCCCGCACTGACAACCCCCGAGGCAGCCACGCCTCCGGCAGTCCCGGAGAAACCGGCTGAGACACCGGCCGCACCGCCCGAGGGCGGGGAGAAAAAATAAGCGAGAGGCTCCCATGATTTTCAAAAGCGTTCCTGTGCATCGGCTGGGGACGCTTTTTTTGTGCCTGTTTCTGCTTGGCCAAGCCGGCTGTTTTCAGCAGCACGAACCGGCGGACTTCGTTGTCATCAACGGCCCCGATCCCGAGTCGCTCGACCCGGCGATCATCACCAGCCAAGCCGACGGACGCATCGTCTCAGCACTGTTCGAGGGGCTCACCCGCTTCAACGCCGTCACCGCCCAAGCCGAACCGGCCTTGGCCAAGCGCTGGGAAATTTCCGGCGACGGAGCCGTTTACACCTTCCAACTGCGAGACGGCCTCCAGTGGTCCACCGGCGAACCGATCACCGCGCACGACGTGGTGTACTCGTGGCGCCGCGCCGTCGATCCTGCCACCGCCAGCGACTACGCCGGAATGCTCTTTTACGTGAAGAATGCCGAGGCAATCAACGCCGGGAAAATCACCGACTTGAGCCAACTCGGCGTCCGGGCAATTGGCGACAAAACCGTGCGCGTCGAGTTGGTCGCCCCCACACCGTTTTTCCTCGAGTTGTGCGCGTTTTGGACGCTCGCCGTCGTGCCAGAAAAAGCGATCACGCGGCACGGCGACCAATGGTGCCTCCAACTTCCGTTGCCGGTGAGCGGCTCGCACACGCTCGAGTTTTGGCACGTGCGCGACCGGGTGCGGCTCCGCAAAAACCGGCTTTACTGGGACGCCGAAAACACGCGCAACAATATCGTCGATCTGCTGCCGGTCGAGTCGCCGGCGACGGCGGTCAATCTGTTTGAAGCCGGGCAAGCCGATGTTATATGGGACAAGAGCCTCGTGCCGACCGAGCTGCTCGATGCCCTCAGCAAGCGATCTTACTTTCACAAGTTCGATTATCTCGGCAGTTACTTCGTGCGGTTCAACGTCACGAAAAAACCGCTGGACGATCCGCGCGTCCGAAAGGCAATGGCCTTGGCCATCGACAAGGCCCGCGTGGTCGAAAAATACACGAAGGGCGGCGAGCGCTTGGCCGGACACTTCGTCCCGCCCGGCACCGGCAACTACACTTCGCCAACCGGCCTCGCGCATGACCCCGGCTTGGCCAAGCAGTTGCTCGCCGAGGCCGGCTACCCCGGCGGCAAAGGTTTCCCGACCGACTTCGAGTATCTTTTCAACTCAAGTCCGCTGAACAAAAATATCGCAGTCGAGTTGCAGCGAATGTGGCGTGAGACACTGGGCATCCAAGTCAAGCTGCGCCAAGCGGAGAACAAAGTCTATCTCGCGGCACAAAGCGCGCTCGACTACCACGTCACCCGCAGCAGCTGGATCGGTGATTACAACGATCCGAACACTTTCCTCGACATGTTCATGACGCAGAACGGCAACAACCGCACCGGCTGGTCGAACGCCGACTACGACCGGCTCATCCGCTTGGCCAACGCCACCTCGGACTTGGCCAAGCGCAACAAGTTGTTCCGCCAAGCCGAGACCATTCTCATCACCGACGAGTTGCCGATCTTGCCGCTGTTCTTTTACGTCGGCATCAATATCTACCATCCGGATCGCATCGGCGGCATCCACCCAAACATCCTCGACATCCATCCAATCAGTGCCATTTACGCCAAGGAAAATCCGGCGGCGAAAAAATAATAAAAGCATTTTTAACGCTTCCCATTTGCTTCGTATTTGAGACAATCCGCGCCCTTTTCCGCTGGGAAACAAATTGGCTGAAGACCCAAACGCTTGGGCCTTAAGGCTTTTTGGTTTCCTGCAACCAAACTGTAATATGAGTGAAACTAAAGAAAATGCCCCTTGGGTGACGTTCCGACCCGAGATCAAAGTGCTGGATTGCACGGTCCGCGACGGTGGCCTGATTAATAATCATCTGTTCGAAGACGACTTCGTCAAGGCCGTTTACGACACCGCCATCGAATCCGGCATCGACTACATGGAGCTTGGTTACAAAGCCTCCAAGACCCAGTTCGCCCGCAAGGAGCATGGCGACTGGAAGTTTTGCGATGAGGACAGCATGCGCCGCGTTGTCGGCGACAACGACACCAAGCTCAAGCTCACCGCCATGGCCGACGCCGGCAAGACCGATTACAAAACCGACATCCTGCCTGCCGAACAAAGCGTGCTCGACTGCATTCGCGTCGCCACCTACGCACACCAGATTCCGACTGCGGTGGACATGATCAATAACGCCCACGACAAAGGCTACGAGACGTGCTGCAACATCATGGCCATCAGCACCGTCGCTGATCCCGAGATTGACAAAGCGCTGGAAATCCTCGCCGAGACCCCGGTGGAAACCATCGTCGTCGTCGACAGTTACGGCTCGCTTTATCACGAGCAGATTCGTGCGCTCGTCAAAAAATACGTTGTCATGGCCAACGCCACCGGCAAAGAGGTCGGCATCCACACGCACAACAACATGCAGCTCGCCTTCGCCAACACCATCGAGGCGATCATTCAGGGTGCCAACCGCATCGACGCCACCATGCTCGGTCTCGGCCGCGGCGCCGGCAACTGTCCGATGGAACTGCTGCTTGGCTTCCTGAAAAATCCGAAGTTCGACCTTCGCCCGATTTTCAAACTCCTGCAGGATCACTTGATGCCCATGCGCCGCACCAAGGAATGGGGTGCCCTCATCCCGTACGTCGTCACCGGCCTCCTCAACCAACACCCGCGAGCGGCCATGCGCGTCCGCACCACCGAGGAGAAAAACCAGTTCCTCGAATTCTACGACGACTGCACCTCGGAGGCCTGAGCCGAAAAGATAACGATCATATAGGCGGCGCAGCCAACCGCCTTTTTTCCGTTTAAATAAAAATTATTTTTCATATTTTTTATATTGACGGAATTTT
>CAUZVJ010000116.1:0-7588 GCA_963583225.1 Verrucomicrobiia bacterium | reverse complement strand
TTTTTTGTCAGCGGCCTCGAAACGGGCGATATACTTTTCCCACCGCGACGAGTCGTGATCCGCCGCAATAGCAGCGATCGGCAACATCCCACAGACAAGTGCCAGTCGGGCGATAGTTTTTTGAACCAAGGGCATGCGGGGACTCTCCGGCAACGCCTCTAGCTTGAGAAGAAAAAACGGTTTGAGCTTCATTCCGGCGCCCGCTTGGCCAAGACTTTTGCCGATGCCGGAACCGCTCGCACCGAACGATTACCTGCCGCTGGTCCAGACCGCCCTGGCCGAGGACATTGGCGGCGGCGATGTCACCACCTTGGCCTTGGTGCCGGAGGACTCGTTCGTGACGGCGGTGATGGTCGCCCGCGAGTCGCTGGTCATGGCCGGGGTCGATCTCGCCTTGGCCGCGTTTCAGCAGGTGGACGAACGCGTGGAGTTTGGCATCGAGGTTCTCGACGGCCAAAACGGCGTCCTTGGCCAAGCGCTGCTGCGTGTGCAGGGGCCGACCCGCGCGCTGCTCACGGCGGAGCGTACCGCCCTCAACTTCCTCCAGCGCCTGTCCGGCGTGGCCACGCTCACGGCACAGTTCGTCGGGCAGGTCGCCGGCACCCGGGCGCAGATTCTCGACACGCGCAAGACGACTCCCGGCTGGCGCGCGCTGGAGAAATACGCCGTGGCCTGCGGCAGCGGCACGAATCACCGAATGGGCCTTTATGACCGGGTGTTGATCAAGGACAACCACTTGGTCGCACTCGACGGCGAGATCGCCGCAGCGGTGGCGCGGGCACGCGAGGCGTCGCCCGAGTTGAAAATCGAGGTTGAGGCCGACACGGTCGAGCAGGCCCGAGCGGCGGCAGACGCCGGCGCGGACATTGTTCTACTCGACAACATGAACTGCGACGAACTCCGCGAAGCCATCGAGCAGATCGATGGGCGGGCCAAGACCGAGGCCAGCGGCGGCGTGACGCTTGAGACGGTTCGCGGGATTGCCGAGACGGGGGTGGACTTTATCTCGGTCGGCGCGCTGACCCACTCCGCGCCGGCGGTCGATATCGCGTTTGACTTCGACTCGATCGCTTGACGCGGGCTACCCGGCGCGCAGCTTGGCCAAGGCGGACGAGGCGGCCTGCGACTCGGCCTCCTTTTTGCTGCCGCCGGTGCCGCGACCCAGCTCGTTGCCCGCGTGCAGCACGGCGACCTCGAACTCCCGCGCGTGAGCCGGGCCGGAGGCGCTGAGCAGATCGTAAGTCGGCGAGATACCGGTGCCGCCCTGCAGCCGCTCCTGCAGTTCGCCCTTCGGGTTTTCGATCGCGGGGATGCTGTCCGGGTTGGCCAGTTCCTCCGCAAAGACGCGGCTGACAAAGTCATTTGCGGCGTCCAGCCCGCCGTCGAGATACAGCGCGGCGACCAGCGCCTCAAAGGCATCCTCCAGCGCGGACTCCCTGCCGCGTTCGAACTCCGTGCGCTGGCCGTGACCCAGGACGAGATACTGCTCGAGGCCAAGCGCGTCGGCCTTGGCGGCCAGCGACGTGCCGTTGACCAGCCCGGCGCGGGCCTTGGTCAGGTGGCCCTCGTCCTTGTCGGGATGCAGCCGGTAAAGCGCCTCGGAGATCACCGCCTGCAAAATGGCGTCGCCGAGAAACTCCATCCGCTGGTTGTCGTCAGACGGTTTCGATTGGTTGCCGGATGCCGAGGGATGCGTGATGGCAAGCTGCAGCAGGACCGTGTCGGCAAACTCGTGACCAAGCGTTTGCTCCAGCGCCCGCAGTTTGGAGGGATCAGGTTTCATCCGCAGTGGCGACCTGCTCCGGCTCGTCGGCGACCTCGTCAGTGGCGGGCGGGTTGAGCCCGTGCTCGAGCAACTCGGACACCTTGGCCTGCACGTCGCCCAGCTCGGCCAGCTTCAGCGCCGGGTCGAGGATGGTGAACACGTCGCCGGACTGGGTGTGCTCGTAGATCAACATGCGCCCGCCGTCCTCGTTGCGTACCTGATCCTTGTTTTTGATGACGCGCTTGCGCTCGAGCATCACGGCGAGAATGAAGCAGGCCTCCGTGTGTTCGGGGTCGTTTTGCTCGATCAACTTTTTGAGCAGCGTCTCGGCATTGTCCTTTTGAATCGCCTCGGGCGGCGGCGGGGGCGGCACCTCGTAAACGCCCTGCCAATGGGAGATGTAGCCGCCCATCGCGCCGGGCTTGGCCTTGTGCTTTTGCTCCCAGCAACCGGGGCAGATGTCCTGGCGCTCGAGGCTCTCCATGCCCTGGAAAAGAATGGTGTGGTACGGTTGTTTGTCCTCGAACGCGGCTTCGCAGTCGTCGCAGTGGTGTGAGCGTGAGCGGAAATGCCAATCCATAATGATGCCCCAAAGGCGCGCGGAGTATCACCACGAACCGGCGATTCGGAAAGTTTTTTGCGCTTGGCAAAGCGCCGGCCTACCAGCCGACGGCCTACCAGCCGACGGCGGCGCGGGAGCCCTGCTTGACGATGAGCTTTTCCTCCTCCCAGACGGCCAGGCCGGTCTTGAGGTCGGTCAGCGAAAGTTGGAAGGCAAACTCGGACTGCCTGATTGTTGGAAGCAAACCACGCTTGGCGCGGGCGTTGTTTTGGATGATCTTGCCGGACAGGCTGTAGTCGGGCGAGACGAGGTTGCCCTTGCCGGGGATGGTCGCCTGGTTGAACTCGTCGTCGGCCCGCAACTCGCGCACCGCCTTGGATGACTCATCCTCCGGGCCGTCGAGGCCAACGGCCGTGGTCGTCAGCGCGCGGCCTCCCTTGTTCAGAGCGACGCGGATTTTTTTCATCAGACTGTCGGTGTCGATGTGCTGGGTGGTGTTGTTTTTGATGCGGCCAATCATCAGCACCTTCGGCTTGCCGGCGACGGAGCCAAGCGCGCCCGAGAGCAGCAGCGACTGCGTCAACTCGTCGGCTGCACGGATCCAATCCTGCGTGTTGATTTGGCCCACGTTGACGACGCTGTCGCGGCCGTCGTGGTTGATGTACTTGGCCGTGGCGCAGCCCAGCGCGAGCGCGGGCAGGACGGCGGCGGTGATGAGTTTGACAAGCGGTTTCATGTCTGCGGATTATTTTAGTCGAAACTGTTGAATATGCAAGGGCGCTCCCGGCGCAAAACTTTTGACACAGACCACGTTCACGCGACCGGTATTCACCGTGACCTCGTTTTTTTGCGGGCCGACGAGCAGCGTCAGTTTGCGGTCGCCCGGCGTCTCGACGCGGCAGACGCGGAACGCCTTCGGCAGCGTGGTCCACGTGCGGAGGTCGGCCTGAGCCGTCGTTGCCTGATAAAGCAGCCCGGCGATGGCGCCGAGGTCGCCGGCTTCCTCCCGGACTTTTTTGGCCACGGCCGCCTTGGCGGCGGTGGCAGCCAGCGTGCGGAAAATCACCGCCGGCAACTCAGTGCGAAAGTCGCGCCCGACCACGGCGTCCATGTCGCAAATTAGCGTGGCCTCGCGTTTGGCCCCGCCGATCGCAACGTGCGCCGGAGTGGAGTTGCCACGCCGCTCGAGCCTCGGGAATGCCGCCGCGACGTACGGCACATTTTTGTCAAACAACGGCACGTCCAGCCGGACCTCGCGGCGAATCGGTGCCACGCCGGTCTCGAAAATGACATATGTCAGGTCGGGATGCTTCGCGCCGCCGAGGATGCGATCGACCAGTTTGATTTCGTCGGCGAGAAACTCCGGCCCGCCCAGCGTCGAGTGAATGCGGCGGAGGGAGACGAGTGCGTTTTCGCGGTCATCGGCTGCAAGGCTCCAGAGGCAGAGAGCGTGCAGAAAGTCAGTGAACGGATTAACAAACGCGCCGTAGTCCAACGCGATGTCCGGCTGGAGTTCGTCGAGGTTGGCGCGGCGGATGGCCCGCTCGTATTCACCGGCGGACTTGCGGGCGGCGACGATGCGGCGGGCGTTGCGGACGACCTCGGCGTCCTGCTCGGCGTGCGCCTGGCGCAGCTCGACGAGCGCAGCCTCTGCTTGGCCAAGCTGCAGGTAATTCAGCGCCTGATACGTGTTGAGCATCACGCGATCGTAGCCGCGCCCCTCGTACGGCAATGCGGCCAGGTTGGTCAGCAGTCCGGTGGCCTCCCTCGACAGCCGCAACTTGGCCTGCCGGTCGTAAAACGCGATCCGCTTTTCCGCCTGCTCGAACGCGTGGTTGCTGGCCGCGAACTGGCCGGCGGCTCGGAGCGCCGCGCCCTGCTCAAGAAACCACACCACGGCGTCGCGCGAGTCGCTGCGCTTGCCAGCCTCCCGGCTGGCGATCTGCGCGGCTTGGCCGGTGCTGCCGCCGTTCCACGCGCCGCGAAACGACCGGGTCTGGCTCTCGTAACTGGCACACCCAGTCAGCAGCAGCACAAAAACCAAATGGCAAACCGAACGCATCGACGCCGACCGTACCGTTTGGCCAAGCATACGCCAATGCCGGAGCGGTGCAGTGGGAATTGGCGTGCTGAGCCGTTGCCGGTGTGGCAGGTTTTGGGCGGTGGGTAAGATTATTGGCATTGACCTTGGCACGACCAATTCGCTGGTGGCGATTGTGGAGTCGGGCATTCCGCTGGTGCTGGCCGATGGCCAAGGGCGGCGGCTGACGCCTTCGGTGGTTCGCGTCCCGGCCTCCGGCGAGCCGGCGGTTGGCTGGGAGGCCAAGCGCGGGCGGGCGGCGCATCCGGAGACGACGGTCACCTCCATCAAGCGGTTTATGGGGCGACGGGGCGACGAGGTGGAGTCAACCGGCGACACGATGGCGTACCCGATCCGCGCCGAGGGTAGCGGGCCGGTGGCGGTGCCACTGCACGGACGTGACTGGTTGCCGGAGGAATTGTCCGCCGAGATTCTCAAGGCGCTCCTGACGATTGCGGCCGAGGGGATGATCGACCGGCCTGAGGCGGCGGTGATCACGGTGCCGGCTTATTTTAACGACGCCCAGCGCAACGCCACGCGCAAAGCCGGCGAGTTGGCCGGACTGCGGGTGGAGCGCATCATCAACGAGCCGACCGCCGCCGCGCTGGCTTACGGGCTGGGTTCGCTGAAGGAAAAGTCGAAGGTGGCTGTGTACGACCTTGGCGGCGGGACGTTTGACCTCTCGATCCTCGAGTTGAACGAGGGCGTGTTTCAAGTGTTGGCCACGAGCGGCAACACGCGCCTGGGCGGCGACGACATTGACCGCGCATTGATCGAGCATTTGGCGGAACAAATTGGCCAAGCGGGCGGGCCAAGCGTTGCCGGTGATCTGGCGCTGTGGGCGCGCTTGGCCGAGGCGGCGGAGGAGGCCAAGGTGCGGTTGTCCACCGAAACAGAGGCCACCATCGCGCTGCCGTTTTTGACGCCGGAGTTTAGTTTTGAGCACACGCTGACGCGCGAAAAACTTGCGAGTTTGGCCCAGCCGATCGTCACTCGCACGCGAGAGTATTGCCTCAAGGCGCTGGCCGACGCCGGCTTGGTCAGCGGCGATCTCGACCAATTGATCCTCGTCGGCGGGCAGACGCGGATGCCGCTCGTGCGCGAGTTTGCGTCGGAGGTTTTTGGGTGTGGCGGCGGCGGGCCGGAGTTGAACACGTCGCAGAATCCGGACGAGGCGATTGCGTTGGGCGCGGCGATTCAGGCGGGGATTTTGTCCGGCGACTTCAGCGGCATGCTGTTGCTCGACGTGACGCCGCTCTCGCTCGGCATCGAGACGTTCGGCGGGTTGATGAATGTGATCATCCCGCGCAACACGACGATTCCGGTGAAGCGCGGCGAGGCGTTCACGACGGTGGCCGATTACCAAAAGGACGTGCTCATCCACGTGCTGCAGGGCGAGCGCGAAAAGTCGGCGGACAACTGGAGCCTCGGGCGGTTCACGCTTGGGTTCGAGCCACAGCCCAAGGGCGTGGCCAAGGTGGGCGTGCAGTTTGAGATCGACGCCGACGGCATTTTGCACGTGCTCGCGCGCGATATCAAAACCGGCAACGAAAAGCTCGTCGAGATGAGTTCTGCCGTGGAGGTCGATGACGCCGAGGTGCAGCAAATGATCGAGGAATCGGTCGAGCACGCATTCGACGACATCGAGGATCGCCGCTGGATCGAGGCCAAGCTTCGCGCCGAACAGACGACCGCCGCGACGCGCAAGGGGCTGGAGTCGCTCGGCGGCGAGTTGGCGGCGGATCAGCGCGAGGCGATCGAGTTGGCGTTGGCGGCGGTGGAGTCGTTGCTGGCCAAGCGGGAAGGCGGCGACACGGTGGCGGCCGCCGCGCTCAAGGAAGCCAACGGCAAACTAGACGCCGCGACTCAGCCGCTGGCGGAGTTGATGATGGACCGCGTGATGGCGGAGATGCTGGAGAAACGCGGCGTGTTGCCGGGTTAAATCCTGCGATTATATAGTGGGCTTCGCAAAAAATTATCTGCGGGGTTTCACCCTCATCCGGCCTGCGGCCACCTTCTCCCTGAGGGAGAAGGAATCCAGCGGGACGCGCTTGGCCAAGCTCCCTCTCCCAGTGGGAGAGAGTTGAGGAGAGGGAGAAAGCAGAAAAATTACAATAGCCAGCTTACGGTTAAGTTGCCGGGTTAGCTTTTCGCCGGGAGCTTGATGTTGTCGAGCGTCTTGTTGCGAAAACCGCTGCGGGACTTCTTGATATCCGCGCCCTCGACGTGCCGGATGTCGTCGTAGTCCACCTCGACGGCGCGCTCCTCGGGGTTCGGGTGCGGCGCCCGCTGGTCTTTGGGCAGTGGGTTGATGAGGACGATGACGCTGCGGCCGGCTTCGCGCGGCTTGGTGTCGCAACTGCCCCACGATTTGATTTTATCGATGAACGCCTCGATGGTCTGCACGCCGATGTGCTTCGTGCGAAGTTCCTTGCCGCGGAAACGCAGGATGACCTTGACCTTCATGCCTTCGCAGAGGAAGTCAATCCCGTGGTTCAGCTTGAAGGTGAAGTCGTGCGGGTCGATGTTCGGGCGAAGCTGGATCTCCTTGATCTTGACCGTGACGGTGGCCTTCTTTTGCTCCTTGTGAAGCCTCTTCTGATCGTAGGAATACTTCCCGTAGTCGGTGATCCGGCAAACAGGCGGGCTGGCGTTGGGTGAAATTTCGACCAAGTCCAGCCTCATTTCCTTGGCCTTCCGCATGGCGTCCTGAATGGAAAACACCCCCAGTTGTTGTCCATCATCCATCAGGAGCCGAACCTCTCGGGCTCGTATCCTGCCATTTACGCGTGTCCGTGGTGCCCGATACGGGCGCCTTCCGCCTTTGGGGCGACTCAAAGCGTTCCCCCGATGCTGTGGTTTATCATATAGTCTAAGTGAATTGCCCGTCACAGGACGGGGCTTGGGCGGAGGCTATTTTTTGACACCGCCTTTGCAAGCCAATTTTTCGCAAAAAACGATAGCAACAGTGATGCCAAGCGATTTGCCGCAACGCTTGGCCGGGGAATAACTTTGCGGCCAAGCGGCCGTCCCGATACTATCCCGCCCCGAAGCCGCATGAGTTTTTTAGACATCACAGGTGAATCGTCGCGCTTGGCCAAGGGCGGCTTGCTGCTGCTGGCCGGCGTGCTCACGCTTGGCCAAGCGCGGGCACAGTTGGCCCCGCCGCCGCCTCCGGCCA
>CAUZVJ010000115.1:0-7589 GCA_963583225.1 Verrucomicrobiia bacterium | reverse complement strand
GACCAGGCCGGGCTGTTGGACCAGCGCATTGCTGATGGCACGGATGTGATCGAAACCGGCTTGGCTGAATATCTGGTCGCTTTCCACGCTGACAACCACCACCGTGTCGTCGTTGAGAAACGACTGGATGCGATCGAAGGTTTCTTGATGTCGCTGGTCCGATTCGAGCAGCGTCAGTGGATCAGTGTCGATGCTGACCTGCGTCGTTTGCCAGATTAGCGGGATGGAACCCAGCAGGAACACGACGAATAGCCATCCCGGGAAGCGCACGAAAGGATTCCGGGAGGCATTCATGCCGGGGGTGTTGCTCAGGTCACTTGAGCCACTTCGGGATGCTTTCGCTTGCCCAAAGCTGCTTGAGTGGCTGGCGTTTGCGTACGATCTCGGCTTGGCTGCCTTTCACCAGCACTTCGGCGGGGAAAGGACGGACGTTGTAGTTGGACGCCATCACAAACCCATAGGCGCCGGCGCTAAGCAGCGCGAGGTGATCGCCTTCGCCGACCTTCGGCAGCATGCGATTTTTGCAAAAGTAATCGCTGGACTCGCAGATCGGCCCGACGACGTCGGAGCAAACCTGGTTCTTCTTCAGATGATCACCGGCCTGCCGCGTCAGCGGCACGATCTCATGGTAGCTGTCGTATAGGGCAGGGCGAGCGAGATCATTCATCGCCGCGTCCACGATCACGAAATTCTTCACGCCGGTCTGCTTCACGTACTCGACGCGCGTGATCAGGATACCCGCGTTGCCGGCGATGAACCGGCCAGGCTCGATCAAGATTCGCAGGCCAAGTGGCTTGAGCAGCGAGATCAGCTTGGCTGCGTACTTGGCCGGAGTGAGCAGGTTTTTGCGCTTGGGTGAGCGCCACCACTTGGCATCCCCGCTCTCGAGCGCCGACTCGTAAACGATACCCACGCCACCGCCGATACTGAAGAACTCGATACCATGTTTTTCAGCCAGGCGCTTGGCCAATGGTGCGACTTTTCGAACGGCTTTTTCGAATGGCCCAACTTCCGTGAGTTGCGAGCCGATGTGCATCTGCAAGCCGCGAATATGCAGGTGCTTCAGCTTGGCCGCCCGTTCGTACACACCCTCGACTTCCTCGAAGGCGATTCC
This sequence comes from Verrucomicrobiia bacterium, assembly GCA_963583225.1. Taxonomy (GTDB): domain Bacteria; phylum Verrucomicrobiota; class Verrucomicrobiia; order Limisphaerales; family UBA1096; genus UBA1096. Next base: position 6,475 of record CAUZVJ010000115.1, on the reverse strand, counting down.
AAATTTATTCTCGTAAGTGCCGGTGGTGATCTTGGCGTGCGTTTTGGCATCGATATTCGGATTTACTCGAACGGCGATGGGCGCTTTCTTTTTTAACCGGCGGGCAATTTGATTGATTCGAATTAGTTCCGGCTCGCTCTCGGCGCTGAATGCGTAGATCCCCTTCTTCAGTGCGAGTTCGATATCTTCCTCCGTTTTACCGACACCGGCGAATACGCATTTTGACGGATTCCCACCTGCAGCTATGACACGCTGGAGTTCGCCGCCGCTGACGATGTCGAAGCCGCTCCCGGCGTTGGCCAAAGTTCGCAGCACGCCAAGGTTGGAGTTGGCCTTGACCGCAAAATGAATCGTGTGATCCAACGGAGACAAAGCTTCGTTGAGTTGCCCAAAATTCCTCGTTAGTGTGGCGTGCGAATAAACATAAAGCGGAGAGCCATGTTTCTTGGCGAGTGACGCCACCGAAACATTCTCACAGTACAGCTTCCCGCGCTTGAAGCTAAAATCATGCATCGCGGCGGAGTATGCCAAAGCCCCCCCGCCGTTTGAAGACAATCCTTCCCGAGTCACCCCGCTTGGCCAAGCGCGAGGTCGGCGATTGAGTCGATGACAATCAGCGGGCCGGTCGGTTGGCCAAGTTGCGATTCGTGTTCGCGGCCGTAGCCGGTGCGGACGAGGACGCTGCACTTCACGCCGGCGTTCCAGCCGCATTCGATGTCCGAAACCTTGTCGCCGACCATGTGGCTGGCGGCGAGGTCGATGTCGAATTCGTCGCGGGCATCGAGCAGCATTTGCGGTGACGGCTTGCGGTTGCGGCTGGGCTGATCGGGGGCCTCGGGCGCGAAGTAGATTTTGCGGAAGACCACGCCGAACTTGGCGAACTCCCCGGCGACACACTCGTTGACCGCGTGCATTTGCGCCTCGGTGTAGTAGCCACGACCGATGCCGGCTTGGTTGGTGACGATGAACAACTCGAGGCCCCCCTTGGTAAGCCGCCGGACGGCTTCGCCAGCGCCGGGGATGAGTTTGACTTTTTCCGGTTTGCAGAGGTAGCCGGTCTCGACGATGAGTGTCCCGTCGCGGTCGAGGAAAATGGCGGGTTTGCTGTCAGCCATTCTGTTTAAGTTGAACCCGGAAAAACAAAACCGCGAATGGACGCCAATGGACACGAATCAAGCCAAGCCCATGCAAGAGTCGCGGCAGCGTCGTAGAGTGCGGTTCTCTGCACCGCTTTGGAACGCGCCCAACGTGGCGGGGATGACTGAATTTGGCCAAGCGCATCGTGCATTTAAAAAGTTATTTGCGTGACTTCGCGTCCATTAGCGGTTGAAAAAAATAGTTAAAAACTGGCGAGAAGTTCCTTCGGTGTCACGGTGGCGGTGCCCAGTTTTCCGACGACGACTCCGGCGGCGTGGTTGGCGAAGATCGCCGCCTCGACCGGATCGGCCCCTGCGGCGATGGCCAGCGTGAACGCACCAATCACCGTGTCGCCCGCGCCGGACACATCAAAAACTTCGCGGGCGATGGTGGGAATGTGAAACGGCTTTTGTTCCGGTTGGCAGACGAGCATGCCGAGTTCGCCCAGCGTGATCAGTAACACTTTCAACTCCAGTTCGCCGATGAGCTGCCTAGCCACTCGCATGAGATTGCGATCTTTTAGCGGATTGGCGTTGTACGTGGTGTCGCCAATACCGGCCAACTCGAACGCCTCTTTTCGGTTAGGCGTGATGAGGGACAGGCCGCGCAGATCGAGTAAATGTACCGGTTTGGGATCGAGGCTCAGCCAGGCGCCGCGCCGTTGGCCAAGCGCCTTGAGTTCGTCGAGAAATTCCTGCGTGACGACTCCCTTGCCGTAGTCGCCGATGACGATCGCCTTCGCTTTGGCCAAGCTGTTGTCGATGGACTTGAGCAGTCGCTTGGCCAAGCGCGGCTCAAGGTTGGTATTGGATTCGCGATCGACGCGCACGACCTGTTGCCGCTGGGCGATGATGCGCGTTTTGCAACTCGTTTGCCGCGAGGCATCGGTGATCAGCGGCTTGCAATCGACGTTGTCGGCTTTGAGCAACGCACGGAGTTTTTTCGCGGCATCGTCTTTGCCGACGACGCTGTGCATTTGCGCCGGGCAGTTGAGAGCGGTGAGGTTGCGGGCGACGTTGGCCGCGCCGCCGGGCATGAAGCTCTCGCGCTGAAACTCAACAACCGGCACCGGCGCTTCGGGCGAGATGCGCGAGACGTTGCCCCACAAAAACTGGTCTAGCATCGCGTCGCCGGTGACGAGCACCGTGCGCTTGGCGGCGGTGTTCAGAATGTTCCGTGCGCGTTGCCGCGTGAGTGTTTTTCGTTCAGCCATCAGCCTGTTTCAGCGGCACTTCGTCAAGAAAACCGGTGAGTGGGCTGGTCGCGCTGGCCGTGCCAAGTTGTTGGCCAAGGCCAATTTCGTAAGCCGCGCGGCCTGCCTCAACGGCGGTTTTGAAAGCAAGTCCCATGCGAGACGGGTCGTTTGCGACGGCGATGGCGGTGTTGACCAGCACGGCGTCAGCGCCCATTTCCATTGCCTCGGCGGCGTGGCTCGGCGAACCGATGCCGGCATCGACCACCACCGGTACGGTGGCCTGCTCGATGATGATGCGAATTTGTTCCCGCGTCTCAATGCCGCGATTGGAGCCGATTGGCGAGCCCAACGGCATGACCGTGGCGGTGCCAACTTCCTGCAGTCGTTTGGCCAAGACCGGGTCGGCGTTGATGTACGGCAGCACGGTGAAGCCGTCGGCGACAAGCCGCTTGGCTGCCTCGAACGTCTCGACCGGGTCGGGCAGCAGGTAGCGGGGGTCGGGGTGGATTTCGAGCTTCACCCACTTCGGAAGACCGGCGGCGGCGGCGAGTTTGGCCAAGCGCACGGCCTCGTCGGCGTTCATCGCGCCGCTGGTGTTAGGCAGGACGAGGTAGCGCTCGGGGTCGATGAATTCGAGGATGTTCGCGAACGGATCGTTCGTGCCGGTGAGATCGGCGCGGCGCAGGGCCACGGTGACAATCTGCGTACCGCTTGACGCGAGCGCGTCGCGCATCGACTCGGGCGAGTCGAATTTGCCCGTGCCCAAAATCAGGCGCGAGTCGAACGTGCGATCGGCTATCGTCAGCGGTGAAGTCTCCAGCGACATCGGGGAAAAACTAGGCGAGCCAAGCGCCGTTGTCGAGGCGACCGGTCACTCTCTGGGCTTCGGCTTTGCTGGGCGCGGGCGCGGGCCGAAGAGGGCGGTGCCGATGCGGACGAGGGTTGCGCCTTCCTCGATCGCCACTTCGAAGTCGCCGCTCATGCCCATGCTGAGGTGTTGCAGCGGCGCGCCGAGTTTTTGTTCGCACGCCTCCCTGAGTTCGCGCAATCGCTGAAAGATGGGCCGCACTTTTTCCGGCTCGGGCACCCAAGGGGCGAGGGTCATCAGGCCGTGAATTTCCAGTCGCGGCAGATCGTTGATCGGTTCGAGGATGTCGAGCAACTCAGCCGGCTTGAAGCCGTACTTGCTGCCTTCGCCGGCGACGTTGACCTCGAGCAACACCGGCATGTCCTTGGCGGCATTGTGGGCGTGTTTGTTGATTTCCTCGGCGATCGACATGCGATCGACGCTCTGGATCATGCTGAAAAAACGCACGGCGTCGCGGCATTTGTTGGACTGCAAATGACCGATGAGATGCCACTCGAGGTTGCCAGGGCAGGCGGAGATTTTCAGCTTGGCCTCCTGAATTTTGCTTTCGCCGAAGACGCGGCAGCCGTGATACGTCAACTCCCGCACGGCATCGGCGCTATGGTTTTTCGAGACCGGCAGCAGCATGACCTCCGCCGGGTCGCGTCCGGCGAGTTCGCAGGCGGCACTGATCCGCTCGCGGATGCCGTGCAGTCGTTCGTCCAACTCCATGCGCCGATTTAGCCACAGCAACCCCGCCCCCGGCAAGGTCGCGGCAGTTTCGCGCTCGGCCAAGCGGGTTAGCCGAACAACTCTCCGTCGGCGAAGAATCGTTTGAGTTCCGCCTGGCCGTTTTCGACCGAGTCGGAGGCGTGGACGACGTTGCGCATTTTGTCCTGGCCGAAGTCGCCTCGCAGGGTGCCTTTTTCGGCAACGGTCGAGTCGGTCGGGCCGACCATCTCGCGGATGCGGACGATCGCGTTCTCGCCGCGAAGCGCGATCGCCACCACCGGCGACGACTGCATAAAGCCCTGAATCTCGGGGAAAAACGGCAACTCAGTCAGGTGCGCGTAATGCTCGCGCAGGATTTCGTCCGACAGGCGCATCATCTTCACGCCGAACACAGCGAAGCCGGCTTCCTCAAAGCGCTTCAACACCTCGCCGCACTTGCGGCCCTCCAAACAATCCGGTTTCAACAGAACCAATGACTCTTCCATAAGCGCGCAAATCATGCGGACGAATCCCCGCGTGAAAAGCGAAAAGTGATTTTCGCGCAATTTTTCTCCACTTGGCCAAGTGGGGGGGTGCAATTAAATGCAGAGGACGCCGAGCCGCAGAGGGCCGCAGAGGCTTTGGCTGGCAGTTTAGTATTGCGGTGTTGTGGCAGCGTTTAGATCCTTGACAATATCATCGGCAATATCGATTTCCGCCTTCGTTGCCTTCACGTATAAGAGGCCCAATTTTTCACTGAACCAGAGTGCCTTTTGGGTTTGCTTGATTGCAAGGGCACCCGGCTGAGGTGGTTTGGTTTGGTAAAAGTCAACACCGGCGGCTTCAAAATAATCTAAAAGCGTCTTGAAACTTTCCGGTTGATGAAAATCATGCAACTCGATATCGGAGTGCTTGTTTAATGTTTCTAAAACCTTTTTTGAATCAAATCGGTAAACCCGCATCACCAGCTTCGGTGCCTCACCCAGTTTTGGGGAAAAAATGATGCCAAATTCCTCGACCGTATACTTCATCGGGACGGTCGCCGTCTGCACAATTTTATCGAGAGCTTGGCCAAGCGTAACATTACGCAGTGGCGGATCGATGGATACTTTGACGTCCTGCTCCACATCGGAAAATAAGAGTTCATTATCGATGATGAATGCGATTTTTGTCTCGTTGTATTCAAGCGCTTTGTACAGTTCATCCACGATGTCCTGCAATGGCATGCTTTTCACATCAGTAATCGGAAAACGCTTCAACCGGACGGTGTCGAGCATTTTTTGGATACGAGCACGGTTTGGGTTTAGTTGCTCCACGATACCGGCTTGTGCTCCCTCGGAAATCCCAACAGTTTCTGCAGGTTGCACCGGTTGGGTTTGGGCTGAATCAGTGGACTGACAACCGATGCAGACAACGGCTGCGATTGTTGTGGCGATTAGTTTTTTCATAAGACGATTACAATGTTACGAGTGGATGTTAATTTACTTAAACGCACGAACTCTGACAACGGAATCCTGCAATGAAAGGAAATATTCGATTTTTATTGCTTGGCCAAGCGGACACTTTTCCAGTGATTCATTGTGAGTCGCGGCAGCGTCTTGGGGTGCGCCTGTCCCCGCCGCTTTTTGGAGCGTTCCAAAGCTGTGCGGAGAACAGCACTCCAAGACGCTGTCGCGTGACTTGGAGCACCTTGGCCAAGCGATGCTTACGTTATGTGGGCGCCGGTGGCGTTGGTGTAGACGGCGTAGAGGCTTTGGCTGGCGGTCATGAAGAGGCGGTTGCGTTTGCGGCCGCCGAAGCAGACGTTCGAGCAGATTTCCGGCAGGCGGATTTGCCCGATGCGGTCGCCGTTCGGGGCGAAGGTGTGCACGCCGTCGTAGCCGGCACCGGCCCAGCCCGCGCTGGCCCAAATGTTGCCATCGACATCAGCGCGGATGCCATCGGCTCCGCCCGTTATTTCGGAGGCTATATTGTAAAAGATTGTCCCATCTGGTTTCTGTCTTTTGAAGGTTGGATCGACGCTCTCTTCAGCGGTTAGCAATCTTCTCAAATCACCTCTCCTCAGAAAAGCTTTCATCGAGGCGAACTCTTTTCCGTTTTTCAGCTTTGCGCCGTCGACGTCCCACACTTTGATGTTTTTCCCGGAGCCGCTGTCGGAGACGTAGAGTTTGCTCAAGTCGGGCGAGAAGCAGAGGCCGTTGGGCTTGTGAATGTCATCGGTTACCTTGGTGATTTTTCCGCTCTTGGCGTCGATGCGGTACACGGCTTCCTTGAGTTCGAGTGGGCCTTTGTTGCCTTCGTAATTTGACAAACTGCCGTAGCCGGGGTCGGTGAACCAAATCGAGTTGTCGTCGCTATGCACGACCGCGTCGTTCGGCGCGTTGAACGGTTTGCCGTCGAACGTGGCCGCGAGCACGGTCTCGGTGCCGTCGTATTCGTAGCGCACCACGCGGCGGTGTCCGTGCTGGCAGGAGATCTGCCGGCCGCGATAGTCGAACGTGTTGCCGTTGCTGTTGCCGCTGGGTTTGCGGAAAACGGTCACGCGGTTGTCGTCCTCGACCCAGCGCAGTTGCAGGTCGTTCGGG
>CAUZVJ010000114.1:0-7617 GCA_963583225.1 Verrucomicrobiia bacterium | reverse complement strand
CCCGGCCACGTGCCGCTCCAGTTGGCCACCGTGAGAATCGGCCCGCGATGCGTTGAGAGCCCGGGCAGGATGTGCTGGCTGTATTGCCAAACGCACTCGGCGACGATCAGCGCCGCGTCGGGATCGAGCGTGCGAAACACCTCCAAGCCGCGCTTTTGCGAGTCGATGAAGCCGTGCTTCTTTTTGCGGTCAAACGCGTGGGCGCGTACCGCCGTCCAGCCCTCGGCCTTGAGCGCCTTGGCCAACGTCGCCTCCATTTTCGATTGCGCCGCCCAGCAGACTTGATTTGCCGACAGACGCAAATCGCCGTTGGCCACGATGTAAACTTGATTTGATTTTAACTTTTTCACTCGGCTCATGTTCCGGCGCAAAACTTACGGGCGACCCCGTACGTGGCAAAGTCCAAAATAAGTCGCGCCGCCGCTTGGCCAAGCGATACAGTGGCCGCGTGCGGACATTGATCATCGGTTGCGGCTACGTCGGCGAAGCGCTTGGCCAACGGCTGATCACGCTGGGCCACGACGTTACCGGCATCCGGCGCAGCAGCGAACACAACGCTCGCTTGGCCAAGCTCGGCATCCGTCCGCTCAACCTCGACATCACGCGGGAGAGCGACTTCGCCAAGCTCGACGGCCAATACGACCGGGTCGTCATCGCCGCCTCCTCCTCGCGCGGCGGCGAGGCGGCACACAAAAAAGTTTTCGGCCTTGGCTCGAAGAATATTTCGCAATGGCTCAAAACGGCAGACACCACATCCGTCGTGTTCATCAGCAGCACGACTGTTTATCGGCAAACGAACGGTGAATGGGTTTCCGAAAACGACGCCGACACTGCCGCGAATTTAATCCGGGAAGCCGAACAGAATATTTTGGAGGCCGGCCCGTCTGTCGCCATCCTGCGTTCGTCCGGGATTTACGGGTCGGGACGCGGCCACTTGTTCCGGCAATTCATGAACGGAAACGCCACCATGGAAGACAACGGAAAACGATTTCTCAACAGGGTGCATCGCGATGATTTAGTGGAGGCGATCGTCACTGCAATGCAAAGCGGCGGGCGGCGCGGCATTTACAACATCACCGACAACGAACCGGTGACACAGTTGGATTTTTTCAAATGGCTCAGCGAAACCACCGGACGCCCGATGCCGCCGTTCATCCCCGAACCGGATCCCTCAACCCGCAAACGCGGCGTCACCAACAAACGCGTCTCGAACAAACTCTTCAAAGAAACCTTCGGCTTCCAATACAACTACCCCACCTTCCGCGAAGGCCTCACCGAGGAACTCGACCGCTTGGCCAAGTGCAAAACGGGGTAGGGACGGCTGTCCCAGCCGTCCGCACCACAGAGGCGGCAACAACCAACGCGCCAGCGTCTGGAGTGCGGCGCTTGAAAGCGGCGCACAGCGCCGCACTCCAAGACGTTCCCGCACAAAAATAACGCCGAGAAGATAACCGCGACCTACATCCCGCCCATGATCTGGTAGCCGCAGTCGACGTAGAGGACCTGGCCGGTGATGGCCGCGCCGCCGTCGCTGGCGAGGAAGACGCCGGTCTGGCCCAGTTCCTCGTGCGACACATTGCGGCGAAGCGGCGCGTGGGCCTCGTAATGCTTGAGCATCCCGGAAAAACCGGCGATGCCGCGGGCAGCCAAGGTGTTCACCGGGCCGGCGCTGATGCAGTTCACGCGAATCTTTTGCTCGCCGAGATCGGCCGCAAGGTAGCGCGTGCTGGCCTCGAGCGCCGCCTTGGCCACGCCCATGACGTTGTAATGCTTGATGACTTTTTCCGCGCCGTAGTAGCTCATGCCGATGATGCTGCCGCCGTCAGTCATCAGCGGAGCGGCGCGCTTGGCCAAGGCCACCAGCGAGTAGGCGCTGATGTCGTGCGCGGTGGCAAAAGCCTCGCGCGTGGTATCGACAAAACGGCCCTCGAGCGCCTCGCGAGGCGCGAACGCCACGGAGTGCAGAAGCATATCAAGCTTGCCATTGAAGTGGCCGCCAACCTCGCCGAATACGCGATCGATATCCGCATCGCTGCTGACGTCGCACTCCGTCACCAAGGTGCCGCCGCCGAAATCGGAAACCAGTTTTTCAACCTTCTCCTTCAGCCGTTCGCCCTGATAGGTGAACGCCAGCCGGGCTCCGGCCTCGTGCCATGCCTGCGCGATGCCCCACGCGATCGACCTTTTATTGGCCACGCCAAAAACGACCCCTGTTTTTCCTTCGAGCGGTTTACTCATCCGACGGACATCAGTAAGAAAAAGCCCCGCACTTTGCAAGCGTGAAGAAAATTCACTTGTGGTTTTAGGCAGACGGGCGTCTCATCCGCCCGATTAAACAATCCCTTCAAAAAAATGAAAATGATGCCCATCTCTCTGCCTTTGCTCGCTGTCGCCGCGCTCGCGCTTGGCCAAGGGGGCGTTGCCCAAACCAAGCTTCTCGACGTGTTGCAGGACGAAAACGCACGCGACGCTGATTTCTGGATTTACAACGATCTCGCCGCTGCCCGCGCCGAGGCCAAGCGCACCGACAAGCCGCTGTTCGTCACGTTCCGCTGTGTGCCTTGCGCCGACTGCAAAGGCTTCGACGCCGAGGTCGCGAAGAACAATCAGCGCATCAAACACCTCACGCAGGAGGCTTTCGTCGCCGTGCGGCAGGTAGAAATGAAAGGCGTCGATTTGTCGCAATTCCAGTTCGACTACGACCTGAACTGGGCCGCGATGTTCATCAACGCCGACGGCACCGTGTACGCTCGCTACGGCACGCAGTCGGCCAAGGGGGCGGACGCTTACAACTCCATTGAGTCGCTCGAAAAAACCATGCGCCGCGTCCTCGCTCTGCACAAAAACTATCCGGCAAACAAAGCCACCCTCGCCGGCAAACTCGGCAAACCGAAGCCGTACAAAACCGCACTGCAAATGCCCGGCATGAAGCATCGCAGCAAACTCGCCGACAGCACCGCGCGCAACAACTGTGTGCATTGCCACAACATTCACGACGCCGAACACGAACAACTGCACGACGCCGGCCGACTCACTCACGACGCACTTTGGCGCTACCCACTGCCGGACAACCTAGGCCTGCAACTCGACCCCGGCGACGGCCGCATCGTCACCGCCGTAAAAGCCAACTCTCCCGCCGATAAAGTCGGTCTCCGCCCCGGCGACGTGCTCACCCACGCCGACGGCCAAGCGCTCACATCCATCGCCGACCTGCAGTGGGTGCTGCACAATCTCCCGAACACTCAAGCCAGCGTCACGCTGAAAGCGACTCGCGGCGAACGGGCCATTGAAAAGAAACTGGCGATGCGCGCCGGTTGGAAAAAAACCGATATCTCGTGGCGCGGATCGCTCTGGTCGATCAAGCCGGTCTTGGCCACGTGGTGCGCGCCGATGAAAGAAAAACAGGTCAAGCTCCTGCGCTTGGCCAAGGGCGTGAAGCCGCTCGAGGTGCGCTGGATCAACACCGGCCGACCCGAGGGCCGCAACGCCAAACGCGCCGGACTGCGCCAAGGCGATATCATCATCGGCATGGAAGGCAAACCGCTGCGAATGAGATCCGAGCATTTCAACATGCACGTGAAGCTCAACTACAAAGTCGGCGACAAACTCCCGCTGACCCTCCTCCGCAAAGGCAAACGCATCCACTTCGATTGGCCCCTGACCGACGGGGATTAAAGCAGCGCGATTTTTAAGGCTTCGGCGGCACGTTGGTTTTCCGCCGCCGTGCCGATGGAGAGGCGGATCCATTCGGGGAGGCCGTAGCCGGCCATGGGGCGAGTGATGACGCCCTGCCGTTGCATCGCCTCGAACACCGCCTGCCCGTCGCCGACCTGCACCATCACGAAATTGGCGTACGACGGCACGAACTCAATCCCCTGCTCCGCGCAGAGTGTCTCGAAAAATTTCAGCCCCTCGGCGTTGGTGCGGCGGGTGTTGGCCAAGTGCGCTTCGTCGTCGAGCGCAGCCATCGCGCCGGCTTGGGCCACGGCGTTGGTGTTGAACGGCTGACGAACCTTTTCCAGCGCGGAGACGAAGTCGGGATGCCCGATGCCGTAGCCGATGCGCAGCCCGGCCAAGCCGTAAATTTTCGAGAAGGTGCGCATCAACAGCAGGTTCGGTTTCTCGCCGGAACGCACCAACGGCAGCAGGTCCACCGGCTCGTCGAGGAATTCGTAATACGCCTCGTCCATCACAAGCAGAACGTCGTCTGGCACTTGCTCGACGAGGGCGCGGACGTCGTCCGGCTTGGCCAAGGTGCCGGTGGGGTTGTTCGGGTTGGCCACCCAAACAATGCGCGTCGCCGGGGTGATCGCCTTGAGCATCGCCCGCAAGTCGTGCCCGTGCCCGACAGCGGGGACGGCATTGACCTTGGCACCCATCATCATCGCGATGAGCGGATAAATGGCGAAGCAGTATTGCGACACAACGATCTCGTCGCCGGGGCCAAGCAGCGCGTGCGACACGAACTCGATGATCTCGTTGGAGCCATTGCCGAGGATGAGATTCGTCGGCTCGACGGCCAGCTTGGCCGCCAATTTATTCTTCAGATAAAATGCGTTGCCGTCTGGGTAAAGATGGCTTTGGCCAACGGCGATTTTCATCGCCTCGACGGCGAGCGGGCTGGGGCCAAGCGGGTTTTCGTTTGAGGCGACCTTAATGATTTCGCCCACATCAAGCCCCAACTCGCGCGCGACCTCTTCAATCGGGCGGCCCGGCTGGTACACCGGCAGGGTGTTCAGCGTGGGATTCAGTCTGTCGAAAAACGGCATCGGAAATCAGGGCCAAGCGCTTGTTTTTTAACCGCGAATGGACGCGAAGAAACGCAAATGAAGCGGAGTATTCCTTCTCCCTCAGGGAGAAGGTGGCCGCAGGCCGGATGAGGGTGAAGCGCCGGATGTTTTTTATGGGTCACTGTTTGATCGCCGTTACTTTTTGAGCGACTTGAGGAATGCCGTATAGCGCTCGGCGCAAAGTTTGTGCGACGCCTTGGTTTGCGTGTCGGACTGTTTAGGTGCGTTGGTCGGCGCGTCCACTTCCTCAATGGCGAAACGGAATTTCAGATTGAACGGCTCGCCCTTTTTCAATTTTTTGGGCAGGAAATAGCCGAACCGCCCGTAGTCGCGCCACGAAAGTTCCTTCACGCCGTTGGCCGGAATATTCATTTCCTGAGCCGTGTACCAGTGCTTGCCGATCGGGAAAAGCAGACGCACCCACTGGTGATCGTCGCCCACGATCTTGTCCTTGCCGGCGGCGTTGGGCGGTTCCCAAAGGTAGCTCGTTTCCTTTTTGCGGGTGGCCACCGACGCGTTGGCGCGGAAGTGCACTCCTGCGTGCTGCAGGTCACCGGCCAAACTGATGTCGCGCTCGGCTTTCAACTCGAAGCTGGCGTCGATCTGCGTGTACTTGCCGCCCGGTCGCGACACCCGGAACGTGCGCCGCTCGGTGATCATCACGTCGCTGCCGCTCGCGTCTTTTTTTGTGGCGCGCCACTTGATGTGCGCGACGATCGAGGCAGAGTTTTTGGTCGTGGTGTTTTCAAATTTCACGATGTCGTAACGGCCGTTGCCCGGGCCGCCGCGATGCCACATGTCGTACTTGCCAAGCTCCGACGAAATTTTATTCCACCCGATGAAAATCCCACGGTGGTGGCTGTACAAACCGGCGGTGTTGCCGTCCTTGTCGAGGCCGGGATTGGTCAGCAACTCGCCGCGCCCGCCGAAGACGTGGAGGAACGGCTTGATCTGCCCGTCGCCGTGGACGAGTCGCGCGACAGATTTGCCGTCATGCAACACTTCAACCGCCTTGCCGGGGCCAAGCGGGTTGGGATGCTCGACGACTTTCCAGTCGCCCTTGGCCAACGGCACTGCGGCGATAAACGCCAAGCCGATGATGAACTTGAAGGAGATAAAATGAACCCGTGTCATGTTTGAAACACCCAACTTTTGGGCGCAGGACTATGCGGAACACCCCGCCGCTTGGCGATAACGAACTGAGCCTGGCCAAGTTGGCTTGTATTTGCCAAGCGCCGACTCTTGGCCGACACTCCCGCCGCTGATTGCGCCATGATCCTCCGAATCCTCCTCGCCCTGTTGCTCGCTGCCGCTGCGCTGTTTTGCGTGTTCGGTTTTGTGGCGACGTTTGAGCCGATGCCCGCCAAAACGCCGTGGGTTTTGCGCGGGATTTACGGGCTTATCTTAGTTGGAAACATTGCCGGGCTGGCACACCTCATCCGCCACTGATCGCCGCCGCTTGGCCAAACGACCCGGAGGTTGCATTGCCGCTTGGCCAAGCGTAGCGTCCCGCTTCAGATGAAAATGTCTGCAAATCATAGTCGCTTGGCCAAGGGATTCACGCTGATTGAGTTGCTTGTCGTCATCGCCATCATCGCGATTCTCGCCGGCATGCTGCTCCCGGCTCTGGCCAAGGCCAAGAACAAAGCCACCGGCGCCTACTGCATGAGCAATCACAAGCAACTGCAGCTCTGCTGGATCATGTACGCCGGAGACAACAACGACAGCATGCCGGAAAACTCACAACTCCCCGGCGGAGGCAGCCGATCCGCCTGGTTCAGCCAGGGGCCGACGTGGCTGCACGGCAACGCGTGGACCGATGTCGATGACCGCAACATCCGCAAGGGCGTCCTCTTCAAGTACAACGACTCGTCCGGCATTTACAAATGTCCCGCTGACAAAACGACGGTTCTCGACGAAGGCAAAATCCCGCGCGTGCGCAGCGTGTCGATGAACATGTACATGAATTTTCGCTCCAACCTGGAGGACGGGGACTATAACAAATGCTGGCACAAGATCGCTGACATCAAAAATCCTTCCGCCTCTGACGCCTTTGTGTTCATCGACGAACACACCAAGAGCATCCAGCAAAGTGCCTTCGGCTCGAACGCCGGCACGTGGGCGCTGTTCGGCACGGCGAAGTGGACGTGGATCAGTTTCCCGGCGACCCGCCACAACAACGGCACGGTGCTGTCGTTCGCCGACGGCCATGCCGAGTCATGGCGCTGGGTGGAAAACAATACGATGAAGATTTCCGACAAGGACGGCTGGATCGTCCTGCAACCGGGCCAGCGCGGCGGCGACCGCGACCTTCAACGGCTCTTCGACGCCATCCCGCAAACCATCCCGGTGAAATAGGGGGGAGAGTTTCGAGTTTTCAGTTTCAAGTTTTCAGTTGCGGCTTGGCCAAGCGCGAGACCCGTCAACTCTTGCCAACGCAGTACAGGCGGCTGTTGGTGCGGATGAACAGGCTGCCGTGTGCCACCGCGATGCTGGCCCGGGTTCGATCGTCGCCCGCCTCCCCCATTTCGGCCCGGTGTAAAACTTGGCCGCTTTTCGCATCGATTACGTGCACGGTTCCGGCGTGATTTTGCACGTAGATTTTGCCGTCCGCGCCGGTCGGCGAACCCCGAAAAAGCGAACGGCTCTTCAAATCAGTCGCCCACTTGGCCTTGCCGGTTTTCGGGTCGATCCGGGAAAGCATTTTGTCACGCCCCTCGCCGTACAGCACAAAAAAGTCATCCTGATAAAACAACGGCGTACAGACATCGCTGCTCACCCCGTCGCGACTGCCCTCGCTGTGCCACAGCAAACCGCTGCTGCTGAC
>CAUZVJ010000113.1:0-7623 GCA_963583225.1 Verrucomicrobiia bacterium | reverse complement strand
ACATGGCTGTGCCCAAGTCGAAAGACGAGTGGCGCGCGACGCTCGAGTATCGTTACGCCAAGCGCAACCGCGAGCTTGGCCTCGGTGGCCAGCCGATGGTGGAGGTTTTCGGTGTTACCGCCTGGGGCGAAATCCCCACGATCGACCAGCTGAAAGCCGACCTGCCCAACCTCATCACGCTGGCCGAAACCGAGGTCCGCCTGGCCAAGCGCCTGGCCCAGTGGCGCGGCGAATGACGTTGGCCAAGCGGGGGATTGCGGTATTCTGGCTTGAAGATTTCATCACGTATTTTATTCTGCTGGTCGCATGTCAACGCTGAATCGTTTCGAGAGTGTCTTTAACGCTGCGGCCCGGGAGGTGTTCGCGCAGCAGCCGGTTGAGATCGGCAGGGTGTTGCTCGTGCACGACTTGGCCGAGGCATTACAGGACGATTTTCTCTATCTGGCCAAGGGCTTTCTTTCTGTGTTGGAGGCAAGGGACAAGCCGGAGTGGGAGTTGTTCGGTGGTGATGCACCATTCTCGGTTCGGGAGGTGTTGAATGCGGTGGAGCAGGCCAAGCCGGATCTTGTGGTGACTTATCGTCATCTGCATAGCGCTGTCGGGGAGTGGCCTCATAGCCTGGGCGAGCATGTGGATGTGCTGACGCAGGCGACCTCGACGCCGGTGCTGGTTCTGCCGCATCCAGGGAGAAAGGATTTGCCGGGGCACGCGCTCAAGAACACCGACCAAGTCATGGCGGTGACGGATCACCTGGCCGGGGATCATCGCCTGGTCAGTCACGCGGCGCACTTCACGCAGGACGGCGGGACGCTGTACCTCGCGCACGTCGAGGACGACACTGTGTTTGAGCGGTACATCGCGGCGATCGGAAAAATCCAGGACCTGGACACTGACATCGCGCGCGAGGAGATCAGGGCACGACTGATGGAGGACCCGACCGAGTATATCGAGTCGTGTCGCACCGGCCTGGCCAGGGGAAACCAAACCCTCAAGGTGGAGAGCCGGGTAAAGCTCGGTCATCAGCTCGCCGATTACCGGGACCTGGTTGAGGAAAACGAAATTGATCTGCTGGTCATGTACACGAAGGACGAGGAACAGCTGGCGATGCACGGGATCGCGTATCCGCTCGCGGTCGAGCTGCGAACGACGTCGCTACTGATGCTGTAGGGAGGACGCGGGATGGAATTCATGATGATCGCCGCCGCCGGTCACGCCGCCCCCGCGGTGGCGCCGTGGATCACCTATCTGTTCACCGGCTTGCTGGTGGCGATGGTGTTGTGCCTTGCGCTGGAGGAAAAGATTCACGCCCAAAAATCGGTGATCGTCGGCGTGACGGCGGTCATTGCGCTTTTGCTGGGCGCGTTCACCGGCATCCTGCCGTTTGACTCGAGCGCAGTGCATTTGCCGAACGGCCACGAGATCAGGCTACCGGTATTCATCCCGGGGATCGAGTGGGGGGTGATCACGATCATTCTCGGCTCGAGCCTGTTTGTCGACGTGACGAGCCAGTCGGGGCTGTTCACCTACATCGCGATCCGGCTGACCAAGGCGTCGAGGGGTGATCCACGGCGGCTGCTTTGGTTTTACGGCGTGATGACAGTGGTGTTCAGCGCCGTGCTGAACAACGTCACGGCGATGATCATCGTCGGGTCGCTGAGCGCCGTCTCGCTTGGCAAGCTTGGCCAACGGGACAAGTTGCTTGGCTTCCTGCTGGTCGAGGGATTGCTGACGAACATCGGCGGATTGCTCACGCTGATTTCCTCCGTGCCAAACATCATCGTCGGCACCACGGCCGGGATCGGGTTCGTGACCTTCTTCATCAAGGCTGCGCCGTACGTCGTCGTAGCCACGGCGGCGACAATCGTGATGGGCGCGAAAGTCTTCGGCATCGAGCCGTTGAGAACCGACGAGGAACGGGCCGTTGCGCTTGGCCAAGTTTCAAGTTTCGACGAGCGGGACGGCATTGAGAGCATGGGCTTCTTTTGGTTTGGCGCGGCGATGCTCGTGCTGTTCATCTGTTTCATCGCCACCGCGTCGTTCGATGGCTGGCCGATCGGCAAGCTGGGGATGGGGTTCGTGGCGATGATGTTTGCCGTGATCATGCTCTGCAAATTTAAGTCGAGCGTGGGCAAGTTTTACAGCGGCATCGATTGGGATCTGCTTTTCTTTTTCGTCTACCTGTTTGTCGCCATCTACGCGATGGAACAGGCCATGGTGCTGGAGTTGATTGGCAAGGGCATTGAGCCAATTATCAGAATGGGTCCCAAATTGGGTGGCGGCCTGTTGCTGGTTTCATCCGCCTTGGCCAGCAGTGTGACGGACAACATCCCGCTCGCCGCTGTGCTCTCCAACATTCTCAAGTCGATGGATCCCGCCGTTGACCCCGACATGTGGTGGTCGGTGATTTTCGGTGCGAACCTCGGGGGCAACCTGACGCCGATCGGCTCCGCCTCGACGCTTGTGGCGGTGACCATCATGCACAAGCACGACCTGCGCATCTCGTTCATGGGCTTCGTCAAAAAAGCCCTCCCGTTCGCAATCCTCCATATCGCATTGGCCACGCTGTACGTGCTCCTCGTGCTGAAGCACCTGCCGGGTTGAGCCGGTTATTTCCCGGTGTTGCTGGCGACTTGGAAGATGCCGAACAGTAGTAGGATGGCCCCGGCTGGCAGGAGGACAATGCCTAGCCCCGGCTCAGGGCCGTAGGTGACCAGACCGCCGAGGATGAAGCCGCCGGGAACGAGCAGGGTGGCGGCGGCGAGGCAGCGGGAGGCCAGGGCGCGGGCGCGGGCGGGCAGGCTCAACCGGGCCAGCGAGGCGGCGAAAACGATGTTCAGCACTGACAACAGTGCGCCGTGCGCGTGGCCAAGCCGAAGCATCAGTCGGTGCGTCTCGTTGTCGCCGACATCCATGTACCAGCCGACCCGGAACGCCAGCATTCCCTCGAGCGTGATGCCGAGGCACACGAAGGTGAACAGCGACCACCAGCCAAGCTTGAAGTGCCGCCGCTCCTCCGGCGTGGCACTGTTGTTGGCGGCGGGTGGTATCGGGTTGGCCGGGGCGGTCCGGGCCTGTTGGGTGGCTTGGTCGCTGCGCTCGCGTCGGGATGGTTTATGTGTGCTCATTCCTGGAGGGTTAATGTGTGTATTTGGTTACAGCCTTTGTTTCCTCGTTTTTAAGTCGAAAACGTGATCACACTTTTTAGTGATGGATGACACGAGAATTAAATGACGCAAATCACCACCATTTCCAGCTGGGATCCGGTTTTGGACTCCAGATCCAGCCCGGTGCCTCATTAGGGAATTTGTAGAAATCCACGTGTCCATCCCCAAATAGGATGTTGTTGCGAAATTTGCCCTGAACGGTGTGCCAAAGGTATTTTGGGTTGTCCTTGGTGCGGTTAGGATGCCACGTCCAGTCGCCCTGAATGATTTTGTTCGTGGGGCTCCTGCTTATTTGTCCGGATTTTATGGAATGGCGACTTCTATCATTTTTGACACCACAAACCATTTTTACCCTGAATGAATCATGGCTGAATTGTGGCAGATAACTCGTCCCCCAGGCATCATAACAGTGATTAATGCCATGCAGTGAATCCCCCCTGTCTGACGGGCACAAAAAAGTCCCAACCGACGGGGCATATTTGTTCAGTGGCCTGCGCTCGGGATCGGTTTTGCCGCTGTAGGAATTACTGTTCCCCTTTTTCCCTCCGGAAGTCGCCCAGTCGGTGAGGGATGGGTAGAACTCATCATTGTCTCCCGCATACATCATGAACGCCAGGCCGATCTGCTTCTGGTTGCTGATGCACTTGACGTTGTTTGCCTTTGCTTTGGATCGAGCCAGGGCGGGCAACAACAAGCCGGCCAAAATAGCGATGATGGCGATAACCACCAGCAACTCGATGAGTGTAAACCCACGTCTGGACTGAAAGTTCATAAGATTATTCCTTAAACCTACACTCGCACACGAAGCATAGGAAAATGCAGGAATTGTGTCGAAAGTGCCGAGTTGTCTTTTGTTGTTGAATCGATTAGCCGCATTTTGTGCTACCCTTCACCATCAACCCAATTCATTCCTGAAGGGTCATCGGGCGGTTGTTGCGTTGGTCGGTTAATCGGTCGGCGGCATCCTTGAGCGGTTTTCCCTGGTCGTCGAGAAGTAACTCAAGTTGCTGGGCGATGCCATGTGGTCTGCCCTTGAGCCAAGCAGCTTTTGCGGTGTTGATCTGTTGGGTGCGCTTGGCCAAGGACGCGGTGTAGTCGAACAGCGTGTCGGCGAACTCCGGATCGGCCATCAGCGCCTTGTGGGCGATGGCACGCACGGCGGCGTATGGATCGTCCATCGCGCGGAGCAGCCAGCCGGCCTGCCAATGTCCGCCGGAGGCGTTGCGCGCCGGTTCCCAGCCCATGTGCCATGCGGCGACGGCGCGCTGGCCGGCGTCGCCGTTAAGGAGTGTTTTGAGCATCGACGAGATGGTTTTGTCGTCGTTGTCGAGCGGCGGTTGGCGGTGGCCGTACCACTTGGCCAAGTGCTGGCCGGTCCACTCGAGGGTCTGGTCGAGGTGGCAAAGATTGCAGGCGTTGGGGCGTCCGGTTTTTAGCTGTGTCCCGACGTTGGGCGAGTCGATTTGGTGGCTGCGAATGCCGCTGAGCAGGCCGTAGGTGGTGTGCGGCATGTGGCAGTTGTAGCAATGGCTGCCGGCCGACTCGGTGGCGTGGTGGGTGTGCGCGGCTGGGTTGTCACGGAAATCGCCGTGGCACTGGAGGCACGCCTCGTTGGTCTCCATGCGCGGGGCGAGCTGGTCGTTTTTGTCGTGGTAACCATGCAGGGAGTGGCAGGAGAGGCAGGATATTTTACCACGCTGATAACAGGGCGTGTCGAGCAGGCCGTTGTATTCGCGGCCGGTGACGCGGACCATTCCATCGGGCCAGAAACGATCCAGCAAATCCCCCTTGCTGAGGGGCAGGTGTTTGTGCGTGGCGACGAATGCCTTGAGTCCCGCAGGTGTGCTTGGGTTTTTGTCGGCGATGAAGTTGCTTGCGTGAACGACCGCGATGCGAGGTTTCAAATTTTGGCCGGGCAGAAAACGCGGGCCGTTTTTGTTCCAGTCGGTTTTTTGCGCCTGACTCTGGCTTTGGTACGAGTGGCACTGGCCGCAGACTTGTGCCGACAGGCGGTGGTCGAGTTTTTCGCTGCCGGGGTTGAGAATGGCGTGCGCCGGTTTTTTGCCGAGATGAGTTGCGTAACGATTGGCGGGATTTTGGTAGTGGGCGATGTGCGCCCTGGCCGGGCCGTGGCAGGCTTCGCAGGAGATGCCCAGTTGCGCCGTCGCGGTGTTGACGGTGCGGGTGCGGGGATCGACGCCGGGGCGGCCGGCGACGGCGTGGCACTTGATGCAGGTGTTGTTCCACTTGGCATCGGGCGGAGTGAGGTGGGGGTCGCGCAGGAAGGTGTCCTGCACCGGCACCCATTTTTGATCGGCGATCAGCCAGCCGTAGGGGAAGGGGTGCTGCAGGTTGCCCTTGGCGTCGGCGGTCCAATAGACCTGCAAATGGTGGGAGCCGGTGGTCATGGTCACGCGCTGTGAGCCGGTCTTGATGCCGTCGGCGCCGAGGGTGTTCACCCAAAACTCGTCGCGCTTTTGCTCAAGTTGCAGCGTCGCTTGGCCAAGCGCAAGTCCGATGCCGTGCCACTTGGCCAAGACCGCCTCCGGCTTGGCCAACTGCGTCATCGTGCGGTGATAACTGTTGTGCCAACTGTTGTACTCGGACGGGTGGCAGGCGCGGCAGGTTTTCGAGGAGGCGTAGGCGTTGTTCGGCTCGGTGACAGGCCTGAGCCGGGACTGCGCGGGTGTGGCGGCGCGCAGCGCGGCGCGCGAGGATTCGTTGCGCGAGTCGAGCGTGTGCTTGACGTAGCCCAGACCGGCGGTGAGCGCGAGAGGCAACGCAACCAAGCTAACCATTTGCCAGCGGTTGGCCTGCCGGAGAAACGGCAGGACGGCGATGAGCAACAGCAGCGTAGGGATGACCAGTTCCAGCCCGGGCGAGTCGATTGTTGACAACGCGTCGCTCATCGGAGGTTAGTCGTTTGCGGTGGGGATGGTGAGCCGATAGTAGCCGTTGGGCAGCGGCAGATGTTCCGCCGTAAGGCTGTAAGTGATCGTGCGCTTGTCGCCCTTGGCTGGGAACTCCTGCACCTTGGCCCACTCGCCATCGGCGATGTCGTCGGTGCTCCACAGCACATAGGTTCGTCCGGGTTGCGCCTCGAATGCGGCGGTCAGGTTGCCCCAGTTCGCGGTCAGCTCCAGCGACAAAACGCTGCCGGCGTCGTTCGGCCTTGTGCCGGCGAGGTGCTCCTCGAGATTGGTGTGGCCGTCGTTGTCGGTGTCGTGCGCGGCGTCGGAGGGGTCGTTGGGGTTGAGGCCGTATTGGTCTTCCCAAAGATTGGGCAGGCCGTCTTCGTCCGAGTCGCCGAGGATGAGATTGGCGCGACCGGGCGTGACACTGTTGGGGAAGAAGACAATTGACTTCGCGCCGTCGGGAAAACGTCCCTCGGAGGTGCCGCGCGATTGCTCGCCGAACAACACCGAGTCGATCACTTTTGCCTCGGAGTCGGTCAGCACAATTTCCTCGCCCTTGCTGCTGAGCCGGAAACCGAGGTGGATGGGGCCGTCTTCGGGGTCGTTGTCGGCGATCATCCGGAGAAAACTTTTCGGGCCGATGAACGAGAGCGGCGGCATCACGGTTTTGTCCGGCTGAGCCGCGTCGTCGCTCAGCTTTAAACCGGCGAGCGGGACGGGGGAATCGGATCTATTGAACAACTCGAGCCAGTCGTTGCCGTCGTCGGGCAGGGCCATCCACTCGTTGATTGCAAGCATCCGAATGCTGCCCAAGCCCGACTTGATGTTGGCCAAGCCGGGGGTGGGGGTGTTGAGCGTCCACGGGCCAAGGCCGTCGGGTTCGCGGCCGATGGAGTAGTCGTCCGGCTGCGGACCGAAGCCGATGGCATCCTGGATTTTCAACCCCTCATCGCTTGGCCACCACAGGGCGATGTTTTGGCCGTCGGCATCGAGCGCGAAGCCGGTGTGCAGGCCGGGCAACTCCTTTTGGTCGTCGCACCAAACGACGAGGTGGCCCTTGGCCGGGAGGAGGGTGGCCGGAAAAAAGAAAGTCGGCTCCTGCGCGACGCCGTCGCCGAGGCCGGCGCCGGCAAGGTCGATGTCGCGGTTGGTCGGGTTGTGCAGTTCGATCCAGTCGGGATTGCTGTCGCCGTTTTTCACCGCGCCCCGGTTGGCGGCCATCAACTCGTTGAGGATGACGCCATCGGGTAGGCTCTCGACTGTGGCGCCCATGCTGACGCCGAATGCGAGGTCCCGGTCGTTGGTCGAGTACTGATGCACCTCGACCGCGAGGACGTTTTTGCCCTGCTTCAGCAATTTGCCGGGGAGGATGATCGGGCCGCTCAACTCGGCGTCGCGCACGGAACTCATGGCCCGCGTGGTGTAGCGGATGCTGCCGCGTTCCTTCATGTTCACGCGGTGGATCTGCTTGCCGTTGAGATAAAACACAGCCCCGTCGTCGATGAGGAAGCGGATCTGCAGCTCGCCGCCACCGGCCGGCGGGT
>CAUZVJ010000112.1:0-7639 GCA_963583225.1 Verrucomicrobiia bacterium | reverse complement strand
GAGTAGGACCACCGACTGGGATTTCACGCCGATGAAGTGGAGCTGCTCAACCAGGTCGCGTCCCCGGAATCGCTTCGCAAAAATGGAGCGCATCGTATCCAGGAACAGGACGGTGACGCGGCCCAGGCTGGCGAAAGCGTCCTTAAGCGGGTTATCAGCGGAACGGGCCATGAACAGTCAGGCAAGTTGTACCAATCCGCTTGGCGAAAGGCGAGTCCGCGGAAGCACTTGCCGCTTGGCCAAGCGGGGCGGAAAGTGGAGTGGGCGCCTGGTTTAGCTCGAGACCTTGGTGTCTTCGCCCTTGGCCTTCGCTTTTTTATGGATGAAGACCAGTTGGTCGTCCTTGGCCGAGATGACGATCGTCTCGCCCTCGCGCAGGTTGCCCCGGATGATTTCCTCGGCCATCGGATCTTCGAGGTATTTTTCGACGGCCCGGCGCATGGGGCGCGCGCCGTAGGTGGGATCGTGGCCCTTTTCCAGCAGCAGGTCACGGGCGGTGTCATTGAGCGCGAAGTGGAGGTCGCGCTGGGCCAAGCGCTTCTCGACCTTGGCCAACTCGAGCTCGAGAATCTGGGTGAGTTCCTCCTTGCCCAGCGAACGAAACACGACGATGTCGTCGAAGCGATTGAGGAACTCGGGACGGAAAACTTTCTTGGCTTCCTCGGTGAGATTTTCCTTCATCCGCTCGTAGTCCTGTTCGTCGTCGGGGGTGGTGAAACCCATGGTGGCTCCCTTTTTGAGCCGCTCGGAGCCGACGTTGGAGGTGAGCAGTATGATCGTGTTTCGGAAGTCCACCTGCCGCCCGAAGCTGTCGGTCAGTTTGCCCTCCTCGAGAATCTGGAGGAGAATGTTCATGACATCGGGGTGGGCTTTCTCGACCTCGTCGAACAACACGACGGAGTAGGGGTTGCGGCGCACCTTCTCGGTCAACTGGCCGCCCTCCTCGTAGCCAACGTAGCCCGGGGGCGAGCCGACGAGGCGCGAGACGTTGAACTTCTCCATGTACTCGGACATGTCGAGTTGCACGAGCGATTTGCTGTCGCCGAACATGTTCACGGCGAGGCTCTTGGCTAGGAGCGTTTTGCCGACGCCGGTCGGGCCGAGCATCATGAAGGCACCGATCGGGCGGGCGGGGTCCTTGAGGTCTGCGCGGCTGCGGCGCAGCGCCTTGCAGAGAGTCTCGACGGCCGAGGCCTGGCCGATGACGACCTTGGAAATTTCCTTTTCCATCGAGAGAAGTTTCTGCACGTCGCCCTGTTCCATTCGCTTGAGCGGGATGCCGGTCCACTTGGCCACGACGTACATGATTTCATCCTCGTCAACCTTGACGCGGGCGTCCTCGTTGTTTTTCTTCCACTCTCCGAGGACGGTTTCGAGGTTCTCTTTGGCCTTCTTTTCCTCGTCGCGCATGGAGGCGGCCTCCTCGAATTTTTGATCCTTGATGGCTTTCTCTTTTTTGGCGCGTGTTTCCTCGATCGCCAGCTCGAAGTTCTTGACCTCGGGCGGACGGGTCATGGCCTTGATGCGGGCGCGCGCGCCGGCCTCATCCATGATGTCGATCGCCTTGTCCGGCAGGAAACGCCCGGTGATGTAGCGGTCGGAAAGTTTGACGGCGGCTGTGACGGCGTCGTCGGTCAGTTCCATCTTGTGATGATCTTCGTAACGGGAGCGCAGCCCCTTGAGAATCTCAATGGTGTCCTCGACGGAGGGCGGCTCGACCTTGACGGACTGAAACCGTCGCTCGAGGGCGGCGTCTTTCTCGATGTATTTGCGGTACTCGTTGAGGGTGGTGGCGCCGATGCACTGCATCTCACCTCGGCTCAACGCCGGCTTGATGATATTGGAGGCGTCCATCGTGCCCTCGGCGGAACCGGCTCCGACGATGGTGTGCAGCTCGTCGATGAAGAGGATGACGTTTTTTGCGCGGCGAATCTCGTCCATCACGGCCTTGATGCGTTCCTCGAACTGGCCGCGATACTTGGTGCCGGCGACCATCAGCGCGAGGTCGAGGGTGATGACGCGTTTTTCGCGCAAAATTTCCGGGACATTGCCCTTGATGACTTCCTGCGCGAGGCCCTCGACGATGGCGGTCTTGCCGACGCCGGCTTCGCCGAGCAGCACCGGGTTGTTTTTGGTGCGTCGGCAGAGGATCTGGATGACGCGCTCGATCTCGTCGGCGCGGCCGATGACGGGATCCATCTCGCCTTTTTTGGCGATCTCGTTGAGGTCGCGGCCGAACGCCTTGAGCGCCGGCGTCTTGACCTGTTTCTTGTTGCCGCCGGATTCCTCTTCCTCCATGCCGGCGGCGACGCCCTCGAAGTTCGGATCCAGCTCGTGCAGGATTTCCTGTCGGCACTGGTCGATGTCGATGTCGAGATTTTTCAGCACGCGCGCCGCGACACCCTCGCCCTCGCGCAACAGGCCCAGCAGGATGTGCTCGGTGCCGACGTAGGTGTGGTGCAGCGCCTTGGCTTCCTTCTTGGAAAGCTCGAGCACTTTCTTGACGCGCGGTGTGTACGGGATGTTGCCGGCCAGTTTCTGGTCCGGGCCGGTGCCGACCTGTTTCTCGACCTCGAGGCGCACGGTCTCCAAGTCGAGGCCCATTTTTTGGAGGACATTGACGGCGACACCTTGGCCAAGGTTGATCAGGCCCAGCAGCAGGTGCTCGGTTCCCACGAAGCTGTGGTTGAACCGGTCCGCCTCTTTCCGCGCCAGCGCCAGCACTTGCTGGGCGCGCGGGGTAAAGTTGTTCATTGACTCGTCACTCATAAAAACCCCCGGCCAGAATGGACGTCCCGATGGGCTTTGTCCAGCTTGGGAATGGCCGCCGTTGCGCTTGGCCAAGCGCTTGGTTTATTCGCCATTCTCCTGTGTGTTTTCCGGGGATTTGTCATTTGGCGCGGCCGGGCGATCCACCTTCCGGAGTCGATCCCGCAGCAGGTTCGCCCGGAGGATGTCCCGCTTCTCGGCGGAGAGTTTGCCCGCCCGGGTTGTCTGCAGGTGCGCCGGCTGGGTGATGATAAACAACTCCTCGGTCAACGCAGCCCCGCTGCCGGGGAAGAGGCCCAAGTCGATGCCCAACCGGAAGAGGGAGAGCAGATTCATGGTCTCCTTGGAGGAGATGCTGTGGGAGTTGGCCAGGATGCCGTAGGCGCGGCCGATGTGGTTGTAAACCATCTTGGCCTTGTTCTCGAGGAGCTTGGCCCGGGCGTTTTCCTCGTGGTCGATGATTTGCAACAGCACTTTGTTGAGCCGCTCGACAATGTCCGACTCCGTCTCGCCGAGGGTCATTTGGTTGGAAACCTGAAAGACATTCCCCAGCGCCTCCGTGCCTTCGCCGTGCAGACCGCGCACGGCCAGGCCAAGCTTGTTGACCGCCTGGATGATCTGGTTGATCTGCTCGCTCAAGACCAAGCCGGGCAGATGCAGCATCGCGCTCACGCGGATGCCGGTGCCGAGGTTGGTGGGGCAGGCGGTCAGGTAGCCGCGCTGCTTGCAGAAGGCGTAGTCGAGGCCGGACTCCAGCGCGGTGTCGAACCGGTCGATCGCCGTCCATGCCTTGTCCATCTGCAATCCCGGCAGCAGGGCCTGCATGCGTAAGTGATCCTCCTCGTTGATCATCACGCAAAGAGACTCGTCGCGGCTGAGCGCCATGCCGCTGCCGGCTGCCTTGGCGGCGTGCTCCCGGCTTATGAAGTGGCGCTCAACGAGGATCTGCTTGTCCAGCGTGGATAAATCCTCCATGCCGGTGTGAAAGCTGTCCCGCATCGGCTCCACCTCCATCACGTTGTCGCGGATCTGCTTGAAGGTTTCCACGCGAACCGTTTTTTTCGCCCAGCCGGGGAACGGCGTGGCGGCTAGGTTGCGGGCCAGGCGCACACGGCTGGACAGGACGATCTTGTTGGATGGCCCTTCGCGACCGGCCGCCTCTGCCGGCTTGGACAGGATGTCTTGAATTTTCATCGCTCAGGAAATGGAGGACTCGGAGTAATCCGACTTGACCCGGGAGATCTCGTCGCGCAACTGCGCCGCTTTTTCGTAGTCCTCCCTGGCCACCGCCTTGTCCAGCTTGGCTTTTAGGGAGTGGAGCCGATCCACGTACACCTTGGTTTGCTGCCAGACCGCCGGTGCCTTGCCGACATGGCGCGTGCCCTTGTGCATGTTCTTGAGCAGGCTCTCGACTCCTTCTCCAAAGTGGTCGTAGCAGTCCGGGCAGCCAAGCCGGCCGGTCTTCTTGAAATCCGCCTGGCTGAAGCCGCACTTGGGGCATTTCTCCGTGGTGGAGCCGGACTCCTCCATCTCCTGCGAAGCACCGAGCCCCAGCAACAGGTCGGCCAGCGAGAAACCGGCCGGGTCATCCACCCCCTTGGCCTTCGAGCAATCCTCGCACAGGTCGATCTTCTGAGTCTTGCCCTCGACCATCTGGGTCAGGTGAACCGTCGCTTCCTTTTCCTTGCAAATATCGCAGAGCATCTGTCTGGGAAAATAAATTGTTGTAATCGCCCTCTGGACAGTGAGGCCTGCTCCCCCGCAACAACGCGAAAAACATAGCACAAAACCTGCCAGAACAAAAGGCGCAAGGCTGGCAAATTGCCCCTTCAAAACTTGGCCAAGCGCGGGGTGGGGCTGGCTCTCCGGGCCGGCCGTGGCAAAAGCCCCCGTCGCGGACGGCTGGAGACAGCCATCCTTGCCCCAGAGCGCTCAGCGCTTGGCGATCCGCTCGCCGGAGACCTTGGTCAGCTCGTGGTACGCCTTGACCACCTTTTTGGTGACCGGCCCCGGCTTGCCGTTGCCGATGACCCGCTGGTCAATCTTCACCACCGGCACGATCTCCGCGCCGGTGCCGGTGAGGAAACATTCGTCGGCGCTGTACAGGTCGTAGCGCGTCATGTTCGGCTCGGAGGTGGGCAGGCCTAGCTCGGCCACCAAGTCGATCGCCGTGCCCCGGGTGATCCCGTGCAGCGCGCCGGACGAGAGCGGCGGCGTGAACATCTGCCCGTCTTTGAGCATGAAAATATTGTCGCCGGTGCACTCGGCCACGTAGCCCTCCGCGTTCAACATGATCGCCTCCTCGTAGCCGGCGGTGTTCGCCTCGATCTTGGCCAGGATGTTGTTGAGGTAGTTCAGCGACTTGATGGCCGGGTTGACTGCGTTGTGATGGTTGCGCGTCGTCGCCACCGTCACGATCTCCATGCCCTTCCTGTAAAGGCTTGGCGGATAAAGCTGAATCTTGCCGGCGATGATGATCACCTGCGGGTTGGAGCAGCGATTGGGGTTCAGGCCAAGCGTGCCACGGCCGCGCGTGACGACCAGACGGATGTAACCGTCGGTGAGCTTGTTGCGGCGGCACGTCTCGAGCGTTGCCTCCATCAGTTTCGCATGCGTCATCGGCAACTTGAGCATGATCGCCTTGGCCGAATGGAACAGCCGGTCGATGTGCTCCTTCAGCTTGAACACCCGGCCGTAATACGCCCGAATGCCCTCGAACACGCCGTCGCCGTAAAGTAGCCCGTGATCGAACACCGACACCTTCGCGTTTTGCTCGCTGTAAAATTTGCCGTTGATGTAAACCTTCATTCCCAAAAGCGGCGGGAAACCTACGGGAACCCACCCCCGCTTGGCAAGAACGCTTGGGAAGCCGCGCGCGCGCCGCGTGTCCATCCCGTGGGAATACTGTGTACATGCCAGTCATCACTCCATATCGGGCAGCGGACACGCCACTCCCAGTTGCAGGATCGCCCATTCCGGTCGCGGGATTGCCTTGTCCGGTCGTGGGATCGCCTTGTCCGGTTGCGGGATCGCCTCTTCCGGTCGCGGGATTGCCTTGTCCGGTCGCGGGATCGCCTTGTTCGGTCGGAGGATCGACTTGTTCGGTCGCAGGATCGCCTCTTCCGGTCGCGGGATTTGCCTCGTCGAACCTTCAGCGAACACGGACGCACCGATTGCACGCCAGAGGCGTGACATCAATTAGACGGTGGTTGAGCGCAGCGACACCACCGGTTGAGTCAGGGAAAAGAATTGCACTCTGAAGGAGTGCCAGAACACACCCTGTCCTTCCCGTCATAAAAGGAGAGGCAGAGGGATGAAATATGGCAAGTTCATACACGTCGCGCGATTAAAAGCGCAGCAGACTCGGTTGCTTGGTTATTAGTTGTGATATTATCAAAACCATCCCGGTAAATAGTTTTTTAGTTTATGAAAGAATATATAATTTTGCATTCTTTTCAAAGCCTTGTATTCAGAGGTTTTCTTGAGTTCTCTCATCGTTTTCCAAGTCTCACCTTTTCTGATTGTGTACATCAATGGCTGTTCATATCCGCTACTTATGTTATATCCGGTACGTGTGTTTAAAGCAAAACGATGATCTCTTATATCAGTTACTAAACCAGTTAAGTTGGGTTGAAATGAATCCAAGTCTGTCTTCAAACTTATTTTTTCCACTTTGCCGGAAAGAGAAAATCTTAAATCTAAATCATTTGCGTTTTTAGGGTTTTGCCTGTTCCTACGAAATACATCGATTGCAAAACTTAGTGGAAATGTAACACCATTAATGTTTGTAGTCTGGTTTAGATTATATTTAGCATCCATAAAACCTTTATCGTATGGCGGTGGGAAGACTTCAATTTTTCTCGAATTAACTGGGGCTTTGCCATCATTACGAAATATAATCTTCTCAGTTAACCACGGGGATTCCTCATTAAAATCCCACTTCGTAAAGGGTTTATAATCTATTGAGCGATCCGGGGTTATCCACATCAAGGGTAATTCCTTGGTCTCGTTTCCATTTGCATAGGATCCCGATATAAAAGCCAACCAAACAAGCTGACTGTAGTTTGAAACGGGGCATGGTATAGTTTTTGAATAGATGGCTCCATTAGCTGTGGCTTGGGGTTTTGTATATCCCTTTGAAGCCAGTTTGCTCTCCTTCCATTTCTGATCCATTATTTTGGTGTCGAATGTAATAAGAGAGTATAAAACACCATTATCATATCCGTGTTCCTTACGCATATCCTTCTTTGGAGCTACGGGATTCTCTTTAATAAGCCAATTCTTCCCTTTGACAAAGATATTGAATTTATGAATGAATTTTCGTGAAATTTCAACTCCCAATGAATTCCACTGCGAAAGCGTCAAACTCCCCTCGGCCTCATACTCAAGGGGCTCCTTCTGCGCAATTACATCCGTGCCCGCAGCCAAGTGCTGTTTGGTATCTTCGATGTTTGCATTACTGACTTCTTCATGGGTTAAAATCTCTTGGGGTTGAGGGTTTCCACACCCCACCAGAAGTACGGCTGCGATTGTTGTGATTAGTATGTGTTTCATTTCCCTTCAGCTTTCTTTTCTTCACCCGTCTTGTTCCCTTGCTTCCCAGCTGTTTTTGATCCGTTGCCGTTGAGGATATCCTGTATGACTGCTTCCGTTAATTCTTGGCCGCTTAACGCTGGCCAACCTTCCCAACGTACGATTCCTTTGGGGTCAATGATCATTACATGCGGAATTCCTGTGACTTCAACCTCGTTCTTCATTCTCTTTTTAGTATCTATGGCGCTGAAATATTCGATGTTTGGTTTCTTCATTGACCGAATTTTGTTTTCTGTTTCATCTGAAAGTCCGACGACGACCATTCGGTCACCAAACT
>CAUZVJ010000111.1:0-7889 GCA_963583225.1 Verrucomicrobiia bacterium | reverse complement strand
CGAGGGGGAGTTGGACCACGTTTTTTGCCCGGCCGGCGGCGGCGGGTTGACGCTGGCTGTGGTGCGTGGGTTTGCAAAAACCAAGCGCAGCCCGGCCGTGCACTGCGTTCAACCGGAGGGCAACGACACCATCGCCGGCGCTCTGCGTGGTGGGGATGACTTGGGTCGCGACGTGGCTTGCACCACGGCGGTCAGCGGGCTGCAAGTGGCAAGCGTCATTGACGGTCACGAGGTGATCCGTGCCTGTCGCCCCACGGGTGGTACCGGGCATTTGGTTACGGACGAAGCGGTGTGGGCCGCGCAAGAGCGCTTGGCCAGGGAGGAGGGTGTGTTTTGCGAACCCGCTGGTGCAGTCGCCTTGGCCGGCGCGTTGAACGCCTTGGCCAAGCGCGAAGTTGACCGGGAAGACACCCTCATTTGTTTGGTCACCGGCAGCGGATTCAAGGATGCCAGCTCGGTGGAAAATATGAATTCGAACACCGTTTGCCCGCTGATTAGCGTCGAGGAAATCGAGTGACGCTATAAATCCGTCGGGAACCGAGTCAGTTGCTCCACGCCGTCTGCGGTGACGAGATAATTTTCCTCAATGCGAATGCCCGCGCGCAGTGCTTCGTTGTACAGCCCCGGCTCGGCGGTGAAGATGTCGCCCTCCTGAAACGTGTCGTCCCATGACGGATTGAGGTGCGGTGCTTCGTGCGGATAAAGCCCGATGCCGTGGCCAAGGTGGTGGTGAAATGAACCCGGCTCGTACTCATCGAGCATCGCCTTGGCCTCGGCGAACAGCCCAGCGCACGATACGCCCGGCTTGACCGTGGCCGCCACGTGATCGAGCACTGACACGATGGCTGCGTGTGCGCGCAGTTGCTCGTCGGTTGGCTGGCTGTTCACGGCGAAGGTACGGCAGTTGTCGGCGTAGTAGCCGCGATAAGCCGGGCCGAGATCGAGCACGAACAACTCGCCGTCACACGCGGCACGATCGCGCGGCGGGCCGCCGGGGGAGTTGCACTGGTAGTCGTTGCCCGTGCCGCTGAGCATTTCGCCGATGGTCTCGACGGCGGCGGCCTGCAGTTCGTTGAAGACGCGCAGTTCCGTGATGCCCGGCTCGATGGTTTCCCGCGCGCGGGCGTACATGGCTTCCGTGCCGCCGATGGCGTGGCGAATCATCGCCAACTCATCGGCATCTTTTCGTCGACGCAGTTGCAAAATCTCCGGCTCGATGTCCACTGTCGCCGTGCTCGTGCCGCCCAGTTCCGCCCAAGCCGCCGAGTTGTCCGTAGCCAAGCGCGACGCCGGCTTGGCCAAGGTGTCCTTCAGCGACTTGGCCAGGGCGCGTTCCTGATCCTGCCGCAGTGTGCAAAGCCACTGCGCCTCAAACGTTGCCACCCGCTTGGCCGCGTGCCGGGCCGGTTCCTCATTGGGCGCAACTAACAGACAGCCGTCGGCATCCACGCAAACGGCAGCGGCCATCAAGTGATGCGGCCGGAAGCCGGTGAAGTACTGCACCTGCTCCGGCCGGGTTAGGATCGCCCGGTCGGCCTTGGCAGCTTCCAAAACGTCGAGCAGTCGCTGTTGCCGTTGGCGGCAAAGGTCGAGATCGAGTTGGGGCAATTCGCCGGGCATGAGTCCTTAAC
The DNA here is from genome assembly GCA_963583225.1 of Verrucomicrobiia bacterium. Taxonomy (GTDB): domain Bacteria; phylum Verrucomicrobiota; class Verrucomicrobiia; order Limisphaerales; family UBA1096; genus UBA1096. The sequence goes on along the minus strand of CAUZVJ010000111.1, from coordinate 6,258 downwards.
TTATTTAACGCTCACTGTTTTTTGTACAACCACGCCACCGGGAAGACGGTGACTTGCGCGGTGTTTAATCCGCCTTTGCGCCGATCTCCGGCGCAGTGGCCAAGGAGCACGTTTTTGCCGGAAAACGTCATCGCCGTGTAGCAATAGTGACCGTGGGGGTCGCTTTCCAACGCCCGGGAATCACTCCATGTTTGGCCGTCGTCACGCGAGATGGCCACGTTGAACGGGGTGCGTTTGCCGCGCAATTCCGGCGTGATTTTGGAGTGGTCGTTCCACGCAACCAGCAGATCGCCGGTGGATGGGATGCGCTCGATGGTCGCCGGCGAAACGGGTGAGATGAGATTGGAGGCCTGCTGTGCCGACCACGTGTCGCCGCCGTCCTCGGAATACGAAATGAACTGGCTACCGCCGTCGGTTCGGCTGAACAGCATGAGGCGTCCGTCCTTCAGTTCCACCACGCCGGGTTCCTGTGTGGTGACGCGTTTGCCGTCTTTGTCGAAGGTCTTCAGCGTGGTCTTGCTGCGCCGCCAACTTTTGCCGTTGTCGTCCGAAAAGTAGCACATGAGGATGCCTGTCCAATCGGGTTTTGTGTAATCCGGCAAGTTGTGCAACGCCACGGGTGCAACAAGTCGCCCGCTCTTTTTCAACTGCACCACGCGGTCGTTGTTCATCACGTAATAACCGACCGGCGACGTGATGACTTCCGTGGGTTCACTCCATGTTTTGCCTTCGTCGGTCGAGCGGCGCAGCAGCGGCCGGCAGTCTTTCAATGAGTTTTTGCGAAGATAAAACAGTGCGATGCTCCCGTCCTGCAAACGCAGCAGCGAGACGGACATAATGTTCCAGTCGCCCTCATTACGCAGGATGACCTTGTCGCTGGTTGTCCAAGATTGACCACTGTCGCTCGAGTACCGTGCCGCAAGGTAGGCTTTGGAGTGGTCACCCGCGCCGTCGGTGAAATGAGTGTATAAAAACATCACTCGCCCGTCCTTCAACTGAATAAAGTCACCCTCGCTGTTGCGCGGATTGCCTTCGCCGGGTGGCAGGCGCAGTGTGGCTCGGGGGTTGGTTGCATCAGATGCCAACGCTTGGCCAGCCACAAGTAGTAACGCGGCCAAGCCGACATGAGAGGTGAATATAGAGAAACGATTCATCGTGTGTTTTGTCAAAGCAATCCCGGAAAGGGGAACATAGCCGATAGCCGGGATCGTATCAATGTTTCATCCGGTTCTGCCCGTTCGATCGGTGATGGTGAATCTGTGTTTTGGGTATTGCATTGAGTTAGCGGGCTGTGGCTTATATTGCCGCCGCGTTCAAGATGGCGGAAACCAAGGGATCATTTCTGGCCCAGAGGGTCTACGAGCAGATACGGGAGCAAATCCAGACAGGGAAGCTTGCTCCCGGTACGCGGCTTGTGAACCGCAAAATGGCAAGCGAATTGGGAACCAGCATGGTTCCTTTTCGCGAGGCGCTCAACCGGCTGACTAGCGAGGGACTGCTCGAGCATCTGCCCGGCGGGGCAACTTCGTGAGGAAGGTGCATTTTTGATAGGAGTGACACACCACAAAGACCGTAGAACGGCGTCAAAGCGGAGAGTGGCAGCAGGCGGCTTTACGCTGATCGAGTTGCTGGTCGTCATTGCGATCATCGCGATCCTAGCCGCGATGCTGCTCCCCGCCTTGGCCAAGTCAAAGCAGAAGGCGATCGACGTCAAGTGCATCAGCAACTACCGCCAGGTCGGCTTGGCCATGCAGTTGTATTTGGACGACAACGAGGATCAATTCCCGCCCAAACTCTCCAAGCGCGGACAGAAGAGCCAGACCGTGTGGGTCGGGAAGGCTGGCAAGTATTCGGGTTACGTCAACATCAAGCCGCAGGATCGTTACTTGAATCCCTACCTCGGGGATTATTACGACAAGAAGGGGGTCACCAACGAGGTGTGGGTGGCCAAGTGCCCGAGCGACAAGGTTGGCTGGCCGTTCCGCGATGCGCCCAAGAGCAGGCAAATGTCTGAATACGACACGATGGGTGCCTCTTATGCGGCCAACGTGCATCCGGGGTTGAACACGCTCGTCCTCAGGGACGACGTCACCGGCGTCAAAGCCTCCGAAATGCGCAACCCGAGCCGCATGGTGGCCTTCACCGGCTGGGGCGCTTATCGCGCCGGATGGTATGGTGAAGGGCTTCAAGATTTGAAGGGAGGCAAGGTGCCGAATGGGTATCTCAATATGCGTTGGCACGGCCTCGAAAAACCGCGCTGGCCGATTCTGTTTGGTGATCTTCACAGTGCGATGACGTTGGTCAACAATGTCATGATTGGGGCGGACTACTCATTCGACCGGGACAAATAGCCGCACGCTTGGTTGGCGGCATTTGATGCTTTGGGTTCAGTCGTTAAGAGACAACTCTGCCTGCCGGTTTTGCCTTCCATTCCAATTGGCCCGTCGAACTATTTAGGCCGGGGAACTTAAAAATAAAGACATCCATGAAAAGAATGAAACATTCGCTGACATTGGGCTTGGCAGCTGCGCTGCTTGGCCAAGCGGCCTCGGCGGCGGAATCGCTGTCGCGAGGCTATACGATCCCGACGATCGATTTGGCGCAGCAAACGCATCGGCAAGTCGTGGTTGACCGGGAGAAAGGCCAGTACCTTGGCCACCCGACGACGGTGTTGCTGGAGGACGGCAAGACGATGCTGATCGTTTACCCGAAAGGCCACGGGAAGGGCGGTATCGTTTACAAACGCAGCACGGATGGTGGCAGGACTTGGAGCGAGCGCCTGCCGACGCCGGCGAGTTGGGCGACGAGTCGTGAGGTCCCGACGATCCATCGCGTGGTGGATGCCAACGGCAAAAAGCGGCTCATCATGTGGAGCGGGCTGTATCCGGCGCGCTTGGCAGTGAGCGAGGATGACGGCGCGAACTGGAGTGAATTAAAACCGGCGGGCGACTGGGGCGGCATCGTGGTGATGGGCTGCCTCGAAGAACTCAAAACCGGCAAGGGCCATTACATGGCGATGTTTCACGACGACGGCCGGTTTTTCGCTGCAAATGGCAAGCGCGGCAATCCGGCTGTGTTCAACCTGTACAAAACATTTTCGAAAGACGGCGGGTTGACGTGGTCGCAGCCGGAGAGCCTCTTTGCGCGGTCGGATGTGCACCTGTGCGAACCGGGCATCATCCGTTCGCCCGACGGCAAACAGCTTTGCGTGTTGCTGCGCGAGAATGCCCGTCGCCGAAATTCGTTTGTCATTTTTTCGGATGACGAGGGCAAAACGTGGACGCCGCCGCGCGAGTTGCCGGCCTCTCTCACGGGCGACCGCCATACCGGCAAATACACGGCGGACGGGCGGCTGTTCATCTCGTTTCGCGACCGCACGCACGAGAGCCCGACTTCCGGCGACTGGGTTGCGTGGGTTGGCACGTACGACGACATTGTCAACGGACGCGAAGGCCAATATCGCGTGCGCCTCATGGATAACACCCGGGGCTCTGACTGTGCCTATCCGCCGGTGGAAGTGCTGCCCGATGACACGATCGTCACCACGACTTACGGCCATTGGACCAAGGGCGAGTCGCCGTACATCGTCAGCGTGCGACTGAAACTCAGCGAACTGGACGCCATGCAGGCCAAGCCGAAAGAGGCGGCAGCGGTTTTGCTGAAACAACAACTGTTGAAGGAAGGCTCGGCGTCACAGGGGTTGGCTCTGGGCGATGATCACTTTTTCTCATCCAACGCCTCGACTCTTTGTCGCTACGACAAAAACTGGAAGTTTATCGAGCAGAAAACCATCACGCTGAAAGGGGTGAATCATCTCGGTGCCATCCATTACCGGGACGGTTTTATTTGGGGCGGATTCCTCAGTCATGTACAGGTCGATGGCAAGCACGATCCGAAACAGAATCGTTCCATCATCGCCAAGATTCGTGCTAACGATTTCGAGGTTGTGCAGACATGGGACATTACGAGGGACGTGACGTGGATCGACCCTGTTTGCTATGACGGAACACACGTTTGGGTGGGCGACCTCAGCGACCTTGGTCTGCACCGTTACCGCCTCACGGATGGCAAACTGACTCGCGACGGGGTGTTTCGCTACCCAAAAGACATGCACTTTTCACAGGGGATTCGCATCGACGGCAACAAGCTTTACACCATCCACACTTTCGGTTCGATGGATGGCCTTTACGAGTTCGACATACCGACCAGACTCACCGATGCTGTCAATCAACCGACTCGAGTGTGGCCAATTCAGGAAACCAAAACGCACTTGGAGGGCTTCGGTTTCGTCCCCGGCCATCCGAATCAGATTTGGGAGGCGCAGGGCAGCCAAGTGGATCTCTACGAACTCAAGGGCCTGGCATCTGAGTAGCTTTTATCGAACGGCGAGGGCCGAGCTTCTCAGTTGGATGGCTCCCGCACCACGGGCGTTTTGAAGCCCTCGATTTTGTTGTCGACGAGTTTCACGTCGCGGGTTTCTCTCCCAACGTGAACGCCGATGCGCTTTTGTGCCCCGCGGGTTTCGCGGATTTCGTTGGCCTTGAGCGTGATGTCTCGGATGTTGCCGCGCACGTTGATCCCGATGCCGGCCTCGTTGCCGCTGTCAATGATGCGGTTTTTCTCGATACGATTGCGGTGCGGGCCGAAGTCCTTCCCGCGATCGTCCGGACGAAAGACGATGCCTCCCTTTTTGCTGCGGAGCACGTCATTGTCCAAAATATAATTGTCTGTGTCGCGATGGCCGATGGAGATGCCGATGTCGTTTTCGATGTTGATGTTTTGCTCTGCCAAGCCGTGGCGCACGCCCCAGCAAAAAAAGATGCCGATGTGGTTTCGCTCGAGTTTGTTGCCCCGCATAACGGGCCGCTGCGAGCCGCTGCCCGGATGCAGACCAAGCCCGGCGTTGTCGTGCGAGTGGCAACCTTCCACCAGCACGTCGTGGCAAATCTGCCAGCTCATGCCGTCGCCATTGTAGTGGTGCGCCTCGACGTTGCGAAACGTCAGCCAACTGCAATCTTGAGCAAAAATGCAACCGGCATAATTCCCGTTTAGATTTTCATTGTTCGCCCTGTTGCCATCGAGCGTGAGGTTCTCAATGGCCGCATGCTTGACGTTCTCGCAATTCAATATGGGAAACAATGTCGAGCACGTCGGGTCGCCAGACAACCAGAGGTTTTTGCGCAGACCGGTGTTGAGCTTGAAACGGTTCCCGGTGCGTGCCACCAGCGTACGCTTGATAACGATATTGGCTCCCGTGTCCGGATTCTTCGCGCGCAGGCACACGCCATCGCCCACTTGAAAACCGTCGCCGTTGGCCAGCGTGACTTCCTGGTCGTACCAGTCACTGTCATCCGCCAGCTTCGCCGTCACCGACGCTTCCTTTTTCAAGACACTCTCCGTGCCGCTGCCAAGCAGTCGTACGTTGCTCCGCAGATGCACTGCGTTTCGCAGCAGATATTCACCCGGCAACAGTCGAACCGTGCCGCCGCCCATTCGTGACATATAATCCACAGCCGCCTGCAGCACTTTTTCGTTCGTGCCCACGAGGTCGGCGTTCTTCGGTCCCACAGAAATGGACAACCTCTTCTCCCAGTCCGGCTCTGCAACCTCGTCACCGGAGGTCGCCTTTGGCTTGGTCACGGTTGGTCGTGTTGCTCCCCAGCCTGACCCGGCCAGCATGAAGCCCGTTGAAACCAAAAAATGCCGTCGCGAAGAACAAGGCGTTTCCATTCGGGGAAGCTAGGCAAACGGCTGTGCACTGTAAATGCCCAAACCAATGGGAAGTTGCGTTCAGTGGCAAATTGTGATTTCTTCCTGCAAACAAACTGGTTGAAATTAACAAGATGAAAAAGATACAATCAAATCGTTCAAATTCCGCATTCACGCTGATTGAGTTGCTGGTGGTGATCGCCATCATTGCGATCTTGGCCGGGATGCTCCTGCCGGCCTTGGCTAAGAGCAAAAGCATCGCCCTCCGGGCAAAGTGCGGTAGTCATCTGCGCCAGCTTGGCTTGGCAAACACCATGTATATGGACGATAACGAGGACATTTTTCCGTACCACCGCCGTGCCCTGAACCGCACGCCGAGCAAGGGGTTCCAGCGCTTGGTTGAACTGAACAAGGGCATGTCGTTTGCGAAGGAGGAAACCTGGTTCACGCTCATTTACGGCTACGCGCCGTCGGACCAGGCGTACCGCTGCCCCGACCTCCGGCACGGCAAATTCAAGAACCAGTCCAAGCAGCATGACAAATGGCGGT
>CAUZVJ010000110.1:0-7940 GCA_963583225.1 Verrucomicrobiia bacterium | reverse complement strand
CGTATCCCTTGGCATAGTCGGCATTGCCGTAGATGGCCAACGGCGGGTTGGTGCTTTTGTCGGGCGAATGCACGTGATCGACGACGATGTTGAGCCGCGCTTCGAGGCCCGCCTTGAGCAGGTCTTTTTGCGTGGCGTAATCGTGGCAGCAACCACCGGTGATCAGCAGTGCGTGCAGCGGTTTTTTGTCCGTGGCAGTGAGTTCCCCGGCGGTGAGGCCGGCCAATGTGAGAATGCAAATAAGTAAACGCATGACGTGTGCAGCGGAGGGTAAGCGGCTTTCGACAAAAGTAAACCCATCTCAGCCGATCGCCCGGAGGAGGTGTTCGGCTGGCTGGTAGTTTTCGAGGACGACGATCGCGTTGCCGTCGCGGTGCATTCGCACTTGGGTGACGGTGATGTCGGGGGTTTTGCTCGGCGAAAAAAGGATGTCGTCGTGCGTGGCGTTTTGGGCCTTGGCGAATTTGTCCGGCGTCAGGTCGCCCCCGAGATGGTCGCTTCGCCCGGTGGCCACGTGCATCGTGCCGAGGATTTTCTCGTCCTGAATGTCGCGGCCGGACACCGGCAACACCTGCGTGCCGAAGCCAAGCTCGCCGAGTTCGCCGGTGACGGGGTCATCAGCCAGCTTGGCGATGTGCGCGTCGAGTGTCGCTTGGCTGCCGCGAATCAGCGTGGCGCGGGTGACGCGGCCGCCGGAGACTTCCTGCAAGCCAAGCGTGCCGTCGGCGTACTGCATCGGGAACGCGCCTTCGCCACCGGTCGGCACGAAGTACACCTCGCCGGCGGGCAGGTTGGCGACGTCCGGCTCGTCGGCGAGACAGATGCCGTGACTTTTCTGCGCCTCCTGCTGGCCGCACTCGAGCCGGAGCGTGTGCGTGTCGTCGCCGACCTTAAAATCAATTTCAAAAAAATCAGCGCGGGTCAGCGCGAGGCGAAGCCGCTCGGTGACAAGGCTGACTTCGTTGTAATCCACGGCAAGGCCGCTGCGGAGAATGATGTCGTTCACGCCATGCAACGTCGCCCCGCGAAAGCCGTGACGCTTGGCCAAGGCGGTCAGCGGCGCAGTGGCGGAGTGCGTCGAGATGCAGAGGATGATGTCGTAGTTGGGATACACATCCCGCTCGAGGCTCAACTCGCGGCCGTCCGGCGCGACGGCGCAATCCGGCAGGTCGAGATTGCTGCCGCCGGTTTCCCCATAGGCAAAAAAGTCGCCGCCGCTCAAGCCAAGCTCGGCCATCACGCCGCCGTGCAGTGCGTCGTAAAACGAGTCGTGCGCGTGGCGCTGGATGGAGAATTTTTCGTCGTCGAGGAACGCCCAGCCCTTGGCCAAGCCGGGGTCTGGCAGGTCGATGAGAATGCAAATGCGCTCGCCCGGCTTGGGGCGGAATGTGTTGCGCAACAGGCGCGCGAGACTGAACGGGGGGAATTCCGGTTGGTTCATGACAGGTGTGCGCCTGGCCAAGGCCGGCGCAGGGCAGAGAGACAACGGCAAATGACCCGAAAAATTAAGCTAAAAAAACGCTTGGCCAAGTGAGTCAAAGCCAGTTAAGTTGTCCGCCCGGCGGGTTGCCGGTTGAAAAATGTTCTGGGGAGTTCTCATAGGGGTCGTGGCTGGAGGAGTGTTTGGCTTCTCCATTATGAGCGATAGCGTCGATTTAATGGCGATCTATAAGGAAATGGGCCTCGGCATCGGGATCGGTGCCGGGACTGCCACAGGCATCTTCGCCCTTGGAGCCGGCGTGGTCTCGGCCATGGACTACGTCCGTAAGCGTAACGCTTCTTAGTTTCCCGCGCTTTTTATGAGCGCCACTTCTTCTGTTCAAAGCCTCTACGTGCACGTGCCGTTTTGCGCGGCCAAGTGCGAGTACTGCGCGTTTTTTTCCGAGCTCTCCAGCGGCGAACAGATGACCCGCTACGTCGATGCGCTGATTCGTGAGATGGAATTTGTCGCCCCGTCGCTCAAGCCCCGGACAATTTTCTTCGGTGGTGGCACGCCGTCCCTGCTCAGCCTTGCCCAGTGGCGGCGCGTCCTCGAGGCGATGGAACGGCTCGACCTGCTCGGCGCTGACGAGTGGACGGTCGAGTGCAACCCCGCCACCGTTTCGACGGAGAAAGCACGGCTCCTTCGCGAGCACGGTGTCAACCGCATCTCGATGGGCGTGCAGTCGCTCGACGAAAGGTTGCTCGACCGGCTTGGCCGCATTCATTCACGCGAGATGGTGTTCAAGTCGTTCGACCGCCTGCGCGCCGCCGGCTTCGACAACATCAACCTCGACCTCATGTTCGCCATCCCCGGCCAGACGATGGAAATCTGGAAATCGACGGTGGCCGAGACGATCGCGATGGGCAGCGAACACCTCTCTTGCTACGAGGTGATTTACGAGGAGGACACACCGCTCTACGAGCAACTGCAGGCCGGCGAGTTCGACGTCGATGACGACTTGGCCTGCGCGATGTACGACGAGTTGATCGACACCGCCGCCGCCGCCGGCTTCGCGCAGTACGAGGTGGCTAACTTCGCGCGGCACACCGGCGAGCCCGGCGCCGAACTGCCGTCGCACGCCTGCCGACACAACGTCAACTACTGGCGCGCCGGCGCGTGCCAGGCGCTTGGGCCAAGCGCGACCGGCTACGTCGATGGCCGCCGCATCCGCAACATCGCCAACACCGAGCGTTATTGCGAACAGCTTGTGCTTGGCCAACGGGCGCACGAGTCAGTCGAGCAACTTTCGCCCTTGGCCAGCGCCGGCGAGACGGCGGCGTTCGGTCTGCGGATGAATGCCGGTTGGCCGTTCGGATTGTTCGAGCAAACCACCGGCCACGACCTGCGCGCCGATTGGGCCGGCGACATGCAGCGGGCGGTCGAGTCCGGTTGGGCCATCCGCACCGACGAGCGATTTCACCTCACGCGACCGGGGATGCGCTTCGCCGACACAGTCGCCGAGTGGTTCATTCGGCCGGAGGCGTGACGGCGTGATACTGGCCTAGCGGCGGCGAATCGATGCGCGTTGTTTGGCCGTTTGGCCAGTGGATTTCGACAAACTCCACCGCCGCTTGGCCAAGCCCGAAGTGGGCGATCGGCGCGTGCTGCGACCGGTATGAATCGCCGTTGACGATGGTGCGCCACTGGTCACGGCCGCCGGCCCGGAGGCGAACCTTGGTTCCGTTGAGCGACGGGCAACCGGCGTTGCGAGCCAAGCGGAAGCCCACCCAGCGGTTGTCGCCGGGCCAAAGATTTCGCGCCATCAGCAATCCCTGCGACGGCTCCGGCCAGACGGTAAAGTGAGTGAAAAACAGGTCAAGCCGCCCGTCGCCGTCGATGTCGCCGCTGGCCACGTTGCGCGAGTCAATCTCATGAGAGGCGTTCATCAGGAATGCGACATCATCGAGCGACTTGTTTTCGCGGTTGAGCAGCAGTCGGTTTTTCTCGTAGCCGCCGTACGAGTAACCGGCACCGTACAACCGGCTCGATGTGCCCCGGATGTAAACCTCCATTGCGGCGTTCGGCTCGGAGTTGCCGTGGTAAATGTCGTGACACCAAAACTGCCGCTCATAATCCTTTACCGAGTCGCGGCTTTTGTGGCCGTTGGCGATGAAGAGATCTGTGTCGCCGTCGTTGTCCACGTCGAACGACGTCGCGCCCCACGACCAACCGGTGTTTGCCACGCGATCACCCATCGGCTGTTGCGCGAATTTTTCTTTGCCGCCAAAGTAAAGCCGATTGCCGAACGTGAGGTCGCCCAACCGTTCACCGTAATGCCGGTGCGTCGGTGCCGAGAGCTTCATCGACAACAACCGCTCGGCAGCCCACGAGTTCATTCCGATCATCAGCAAATCCATTTTGCCGTCGGCGTCGTAGTCGGCGAAGGTGTGTGCCATGCCGAAGCCGTACCGATTCCCGACGAGCCGATCGGTCGCGTCGGTGAATTTGCCCGAGCCGTCGTTGAGGTAAAGATCGACACCAGCAAAGTCGCTGACGACTACCAAGTCCAAGTCGCGGTCGTCGTCGATGTCGGCGAACGACGCGCTGTACGAGCGGCGATGGCGCTTGGCCGCAAGCCCGGCGGCGACGGTGCTGTCGGTCAATTTGCCGGTGCCGTCGTTGAGCAACAGATAGCCGGGGAACCCGTCGTTGGCGTCGTAAATCGGCGTCGGCATTTGGCCTTTCACATACGGCAATTTGTACTGCGACAACCACAGGTCAGCGTCGCCGTCGCCGTCGATATCGCCGGTGGTCATCACCATCGGGTCGAGCACTTTTTCCGATGCCTGCCAAGCGAGACGGGCTTCGCCGGGGAACGTCCCATCTTGTTTGCCTTCAATGAGATAAATGCCATCATGTCCGCACGCAACGACATCCACCACGCCGTCGCCGGACAAGTCCTCCAGCGTGACGTTGAACACAATTTCGCCGAAGTTCGGGCAGAGCGTCTCCGCCTTGAAACGCCCCTCACCGAGGTTGCGGTAAATACGATTTTTGCAACCCATGATCACCTCGACTTTGCCGTCGCCGTTGAAGTCGTAAAGGATGAGCGGGTCGATAAAAATGTTGCCGTCGATGGGCGGGATGTCCTGGCGACTGGCCGAACTGAACGCAGGCGCGCCGGTGCGCTCGAGCCACTCGAGTCCGGTGAGGTCGATGCGGTTCGGTTGGGCCAAGGTCTCCGGCGTGAACTCGGTCGGTTGCCACTGCACCGTGATGTCGCCTCGCAAAATGCCGCGCTTGGCCAAGGTGTCGTTGACGAGGTGCAGCGAAATCCAAAAGACCGATGTCGGCCCGCCGTTGGAGTGCGGGTCGAACCGGCGATGCCGCCACTCGCTCTGTTCGAGTTGCCAACCGGCAGTCTTCCAGCGGCCAAGCGCCCGGGTGAATTGTTCGGCAGACCAAGTCGGCCCGCCCTTGGCCAAGCGGACGCGGCGGATGCCCGACTCCCACTTCTCGGCCGGTTGCGCCTGGCCAAGCTGCATCTCGCGGAACGGCATGCCGCCGAGCAGTTGAAATGGATCTAGGCCGGCCCGGAGGTTGTCCCAGATTTGAATCGCCACTTCGCCGTATTGGCGCGCGGTCATCTCGTCGGCCCAAACGGTGGCGTCCCATTGCCGGTGCTTGGCCTCGATGGCGGCGACCTGTTGCATCACCTGTTCCTCTACGAGCCCACCGGCTCGGCTTGGCTTGGTCGCGGGGAAAGATGGCGGCTCGCGCGGGGTGAACAGCAGCGCCACCGCACCGACAATCAGCACGGTGAGCACCAAAGCCAACACTCTGCCGGGACGGAACAACACGCCGGGATTGTCAGCACATCCGGCCGTTTTTCAACGGAAATAAACGGCCAAGTGGCTTTCGTTCCCTTGACACCGGACTTTTCTCTGCGAAGATGCCACCCCTTTTTTATGGCCGAGACCCATTCAAACGATCGGATGGAAAAAATCGTGTCGCTCTGCAAGCGGCGCGGGTTCATTTTCCAGTCCTCAGAAATTTACGGCGGACTCAACGGGCTGTGGGACTACGGCCCACTCGGTGTCGCCCTCAAGCGAAACATCAAGGAGGCGTGGTGGCGCGACATGGTCACCGCGCACAACGAGCGCGTGCAGCCGGAAGGCGCGCCGCGGCCGTTTCAGATGACCGGCATTGAGACGTCGATCATCATGCACCCGCGCGTGTGGAAAACGTCCGGCCATTACGACCTGTTCAGCGACATGATGGTCGACTGCCGCGAGAGCAAACGCCGCTATCGCCACGACCACATCAAGGGTGCCTGGGTGGAGCACGACGGCCAAAAGGCGTTCGTCAGTTGCATCACCGACGGCGACGCGAAAGAGGAGATCACCCGGCGCGCGCTGCAGTATTTCAAGCTCAAGGCGAAGTATGCCGACAAGCTGACTTGGCACGGCGACGTCACCGACTTGACGACGCTCAGCGAGACTGGCCAAGTGCTCGCCCCGGACGCGAAGGAGCTTGGCACGCTGACTGAGCCGCGTGAGTTCAACCTGATGTTCGAGACGCACATCGGCGCGATGCGCAGCGAGGACAGCACGGCGTTCCTCCGGCCGGAGACGGCGCAGGGGATGTTCGTGAATTTCCGCAACGTGGTGGACAGCAGCCGAATGAAAGTGCCGTTCGGCATCGCGCAACAGGGCAAGAGTTTCCGCAACGAAATCACACCGCGCAACTTCACCTTCCGCACCCGCGAGTTCGAGCAAATGGAGATGGAGTTTTTCTGCCACCCGAGCGAGTCGCGGGAGTGGTATCAATTCTGGCGCGACAGGCGTTTCCAGTGGTACGTCGATCTCGGCATCAACAAAGAACGGCTCATTCTGCGCGACCACGAGCAGGCTGAGTTGGCGCACTACTCCGTCGGCACTGCTGACGTCGAGTACGCCTTTCCGTTTTGCGAGGAGGGCGAGTACGGCGAACTCGAAGGCATCGCTCATCGCGGCGACTTCGATCTGCGCTCGCACATGGAGGGCAAACTCGTCCGCGAAGGCGACGAGCTCGTCGTCGAAAAAGGCGAGGACGGCAAACCGAAATATCCCGGCAGCGGCAAGGACCTCACCTATCACGACGAGGAGACGCGGGAGCGATTTGTGCCGCACGTCATCGAGCCGGCCGCCGGTGCCGACCGCACCGTGCTGGCGTTCATCTGCGACGCCTACGATGAGGAGGAAATCACCAACGAAAAAGGCAAGACCGAGACGCGCGTCGTGATGCATTTCCACCCGCGCATCGCGCCGGTCAAAGTGGGTGTTTTTCCGCTGCTCAAAAACAAGCCGGAGCTGGTGGCCAAGGCGATGGAAGTCCGCGCCCTGCTCCAGCCGTACATGACCGTTTTTTACGACGAAACCGGCGCGATCGGCCGCCGCTACCGCCGTCAGGACGAAGTTGGCACACCGTTCGGCGTGACAATCGACTTCGACACCATCGGCGAAAACGGCGACGAAACCAAAGACACAGTCACCCTCCGCGAACGCGACAGCATGGAGCAGCGCCGCGTAAAAATCGAAGACCTCCCCGGCATCCTGCTAAAGGAAATCATGTAACCCCACCGCTTGGCCAAGCGGGGTTGTTTCCAATCTGTTCTTGATTCGGAGACGGGGCATGGGCACACTCCCGCCCGCCTTTTCGGGCGTTTGGTTCAACATGGCTAACGGACAAGCTTCCCTTTCGAACGACGGTTTTGGAAAAACCATGCGACGCGACGCATGGTGGATGCAACCGCTGCTAACATTCCTTGGGCTGTCGGCATTTATCACGTACTCCACTTGGAGGGCATTCATGGGTCAGGATTTCCTCGCCATCCAGGATGGCACCAACTACCTGTCCCCGTTTTTCTCTCCCATCCTGTACTTTCATCCCGACCTGTCCTGGGTGACGGATGAAGTGCGAAATGCCATGGCCACCCATGCGTGGCTGGGTACCATGCCGGCTTGGGCACCTTCGTGGGTCTCACCGTCCTTTCTGATTCTCTGGGCGCCGGCGGGGTTTCGGTTCACCTGCTACTACTATCGGGGCGCTTACTACAAAGCCTTCTGGGGTGACCCGCCGAATTGCTCGGTGGGTGAGCCGCGCGATTCCTATCGCGGCGAGCAGCGGTTCCCGCTTATTTTCCAGAACATTCATCGCTATTTTTTTTACGTGGCGGCGGGGTTCATTTTTATTCTCGCGTACGATGCGTTTCTCGGGACGCAGTTCAGCACGGACGCATCCGGCAAGGCGTTGGCCGACGGGAAAACGCAGTTTGGCCTGGGCGTGGGCAGCCTCGTGCTTTGGGGGAATGTGTTTTTTCTGGGTGGCTACACGTTTGGCTGCCACTCGTTCCGGCATTTGATTGGGGGCGGCATCAATCTTTTGTCGAAAGCACCCGTTCGCTCGAAGTGCTACGAGTGCGTTGGCTGCCTTAACTCGCGTCACATGTTGTTTGCGTGGTGCAGTCTTTTCTGGG
>CAUZVJ010000109.1:0-7974 GCA_963583225.1 Verrucomicrobiia bacterium | reverse complement strand
GGCAGTTTTACGGGCAGGAGAGCGGCGATATTTACGGAGCCGGGTTTGTGTCGTTCGAGGTGCCGCTTGGCCAACCGCTTGGCCAGACGGTTTACAACCGGCACGGCGACGTTTTTGGCTGGGCCTGTTTTGGCTTGGCGCTGGGTGTCACCGGGGTTCGTGGCTTTCGCGCCAAGCGGAGACTCCACACCGACGGGAGAATCGGCTAAGCTGCGCGCCGCGTTCGCGCCATTATGATCCCAAGGGAGATTCTCAAAAAAATCCGGCAAATCGAGGTTCGCACCAAGCGACTCGTCACCGAGACGCTGGCGGGTCAGTACCACAGCGCGTTCAAGGGGCAGGGGTTGCACTTCGAGGAGGTGCGCGAGTACACGCCCGGCGACGAGATCCGGTCGATCGACTGGAACGTCACCGCCCGGATGAACCAGCCGTTCGTCAAGGTGTACTCGGAGGAGCGCGAGCTGACGCTGATGCTGCTGGTGGACTTGAGCGGCTCCGGCTTCTTCGGCTCGGTCGAGCAAACCAAGCGCGAGATCGCCGCCGAGCTGGCCTCGGTGCTGGCCTTCTCCGCTATCCGAAACAATGACAAAGTCGGTCTGATTTTGTTCACCGACAAAGTGGAAAAATATGTGCCGCCCCGGAAGGGACGCTTTCACGTGCTGCGCGTGATTCGCGAGATTTTGTTTTATGAACCGGAACACCGGGGCACCGACTTGAACGGTGCGCTGGAGTTTCTCGGTCGAGTGGTGCCGCGCAAAGCGATCACCGTTTGCGTATCCGATTTTCTCGGGCAAACGAACCCAAGCCGGCGCTCGATGGACGCGCATCTTCGCCGGCAAGTGGTTCTTTCCGAGACGCTGGCGCAGACCTCGGCCACGGCGTTGCGGCAGGCCAACCGGCGGCACGACGTGGTGGCGGTGCAGGTGACCGACCCGCGCGAGTTCGAGTTGCCGAATGTCGGTTGGGTGGTTTTGCAGGACGCCGAGACGGGGCAGACGGTCGAGATCAATACCGGCGACGACCGCCGCCGCGAGGCTTACGCCCTGCGCCAAACCGACGCGCAGGAGGAGCTTGTTCGGTTGTTCCGCACCTCGGGCATCGACTCGATCCAGCTTCGAACCGACGAGCCGTACATGACCGCGCTCGAGAAATTTTTCGAGATGCGCCTAAAACGCCGGCACCTCGCCGCCTGATGCCGACGACTGCGAACACCAACTCTGCAGCTCTCGTTTTGCCCGACCCCGCCGCCGCGACGAACGCCGCTGCGTCGCAGGAAATCCCGGACATCCGGGGGCTGAAAGATGTGGTCGATATTCCCACCGGCAATGAGTGGGTTTGGTGGTTGCTTGCCGTCGCAGCGGCTCTGGTGGTAGGCGGAGTCGTCGCTTGGTTTGTCCGGTGCCGCTTGGCCAGGCGCAGCGACGAACTCGCCCCCCCGCCGCCCCCGCCGCCGCACGTCGTGGCGTGGGAGCGGTTGCAGCGTGCGCTTGGCTTGATTCACGAGGCCGAGCAGTTTTGTATGGAAGTGTCGCACATCATCCGCGTCTATCTTGAGGAACGATTCGACCTCCACGCACCGGATCGGACGACCGAGGAGTTTTTGATTGAATTGCAGTCGAGCAAGCGCCTGGCCGTCGAACACAAGCAACTGCTCGCCGACTTTCTCGGCGAGTGCGACATGGTGAAGTTCGCCAAGGCGGAGCCGCCCGAGCAGGAGTTGCGAAATCTGCACGAGGCCGCCAGCCGGTTGGTCGGCGAGACGCAGCCAAGTTTGCGCGAGGAAACCGGGGACGAAGAATGACGTTCGGCGACTTGAGAATTGACAGCCCATGGTGGCTTTTGTTGCTGGTGATGTTGCCGTTGGTCGCGTGGGCGCGGCGGCGCTGGCTGGGCGGTCGGCCGACGCTGATGTTTTCCTCCGTGCAACTCGTGCGCGGCATCATGGGCTTGGCCAAGCCGAAGTCGGGGGTGTTGCTGGGGTTCCTGCGCTGGACGGCGCTGCTGCTGTTTGTGCTCGCGATGGCCCGGCCGCAGTGGGGCGAGGGCACGGAGAAAATTAAAGCCAGCGGCATCGACATTGCCGTGGCGTTTGACTTGTCCGGCAGCATGCTGGCCGAGGATTTTCAGTTGGAAGGCAAACGGGTCAATCGCGCCGACGTGGCCAAGGCGGTACTCAAGGGCTTCGTCGATGACCGGCCGGCGGACCGCATCGGCTTGGTTGCTTTCGCCGGCCGGGCGTACATCGCAGCGCCGCTGACGCTCGATCACGATTTTTTGCTGGCCAACCTCGACCGGCTCGAGGCCGGGAGCGAGGCCATCGAGGACGGCACCGCGATCGGTTCGGCGATCAGTGCCGGGTTGAACCGCCTGCGCGATCTGGACTCGGAAAGCCGTATCATTATCCTGATGACCGACGGCCAAAACAACGCCGGCACCGTCGCGCCGCTGACCGCCGCCGAGGCAGCCGAGTTGCTGGGCGTGAAGGTGTACACCATTGGCGTCGGCACGCGCGGCACGGCGCCTATGCCGTACACTGATGTGTTCGGCCGCAAGCGTTATCGGACCGTTGAGGTGAACATCGACGAGGACACGTTGCAAAAAATCGCCGAGCGAACCGGCGGCAAATATTTCCGTGCCGACAGTCAAAGCAAGCTGCGGGAGATTTACGACAAGATTGACGAGATGGAAAAAACCGAGGTGGAGGTGGAGCGATATTTCAACTACGACGAGTTGTTCCCGTACCTCGTCATTGCCGGCTTGGCGCTGCTGCTGCTAGAGTTGATCCTCGCCAATACCGTATGGCTCAAGCTGCCTTAGCCCGACCTTCGATAGACTGGAGGCGGGCTATTTATTCAGCGCGGTCTCGATGGCGGCGATGACCTCGGGGGCGTCCGGCTTGGTCTGAGGCGAGAAGCGCTTGATGACCTTGCCGCTGCCGTCTAGCAGGAACTTCTCGAAGTTCCAGCGAATCTTGTCGGAGCCGCCCGATTCCTTCTTGAGTTTCTTGTAGAGCGGGTGGGCACCGTCGCCGTTCACCTCGATCTTGGCGTGAAGCGGGAAGGTGACCGAGTAGTCGTCAGTGCAGAACTTCTTGATTTCCAGAGAGGTGCCGGGTTCCTGTTTGCCGAACTGGTTGCAGGGGAAGCCCAGCACGGTGAAGCCCTTCTTGGCGTACTTGGTGTGCACGGCCTGAAGCTGCGTGTACTGCTTGGTCAGACCGCATTTGCTGGCCACGTTGACAACCAGCATGACTTTGCCCTTGTGGGCGCCGAGGCTCGTTTTCTTGCCGTCGATATCCTTCAGTGGGATGTCGAGGGTCGATTTATCGGCGCAAACCGCGCCGGCCAAGCCGATGGAGAGGATGAATGTCGAAACGAGTTTCATAACGCGGCGAACTTGGCAGACAAAGCCGGATTTGTCAAACACCGACACCCAGTCTGGCGACTTGTTTTTAGGGGGTCATTTGTAGAAACTGCGCGGCCGTCGATTTGCGATGAAGAAGAAAATCCAAAAAAAGAGAAAGCAACCGAACCTGCGACCGCACTCCGCCATCATGCTCGACGGGCCGGACCGCGCCCCGAGCCGCGCGATGCTTTACCCGACCGGCTTTAGAAAGTCAGACTTTGAAAAACCGATCATCGGCGTGGCCTCCACGTGGAGCAACGTCACGCCGTGCAACATGCACATCGACGAGCTGGCGCGAGTGGCCGAGGTCGGCACGAACAAGGCCGGCGGCAAGGCGATTGTGTTCAACACCATCACAATTTCCGACGGCATCTCGATGGGCACGGAGGGGATGAAATACTCGCTCGTGTCGCGCGAGGTCATCGCCGACTCGATTGAGACGGTCGTTGGCTGCGAGTGCATGGACGGCTTCGTCGCCATCGGCGGCTGCGACAAAAACATGCCGGGCTGCATGATCTCGATCGCGCGGCTGAACCGCCCGGCGGTGTTCGTTTATGGCGGCACGATTTTACCGGGCTGCATCACGGGCGACCCGAAGAAGCTCGATATCGTCTCCGTGTTCGAGGCGGTCGGCGTGCATGCGAATAACAAGTTGAGCGACGAGGGGCTTGAGGCGATCACCGCGTGTGCGATCCCCGGTGCCGGTTCGTGTGGCGGGATGTACACGGCCAACACGATGGCCAGCGCCATCGAGGCGATGGGCATGAGCCTGCCGGGCAGCAGCGCCCAGGCGGCGATCAGCCCCGCCAAAAAGAAGGATTGCCGCGAAGCCGGTGCCGCGGTGCTGAACCTGCTCAAGCTTGGAATCAGGCCACTCGAGATCATGACGAAAAAGGCGTTCGAGAATGCCATCACTGTGGTCATCGCACTTGGCGGTTCGACGAATGCCGTGCTGCATTTGCTGGCGATGGCGCATGCAGCGGGCGTCAGGTTGAGCATCGACGACTTCACTCGCATTGGCAAAAAAGTGCCGGTGCTCGCCGACCTCAAGCCAAGCGGCAAATATTTGATGAGTGAGTTGGTCGCCGTCGGCGGTATTCAGCCGATGATGAAAACGCTGCTTCGCGCCGGGTTGCTGCACGGCGACTGCATGACGGTCACCGGCAGAACGATGGCGCAGAACTTGGCCAAGGCGAAGCCGTACCGCAAAGGGCAGAAAATCATTCAGCCGATGAGCAGGCCGATTAAAAAAAGCAGCCACCTCGTCGTGATGTACGGCAACCTCGCGCCGGAAGGCGGCGTGGCCAAGATCACCGGCAAGGAGGGGATGAGTTTTACCGGCACGGCCAAGCCGTTCGACTCCGAGGAGAAGGCGATGAAGGCGATCCTCGCCGGCAAAATCAAAAAAGGCGACGTGATCGTCATCCGCTACGAGGGCCCGAAAGGCGGCCCCGGCATGCGCGAGATGCTTGGCCCGACAGCGGCCATCATGGGCGCCGGATTGGGCAATGACGTGGCGCTGATCACCGACGGCCGGTTCTCCGGCGGAACGCACGGTTTCGTCGTGGGGCACATCACGCCGGAGGCTTACGCCGGAGGCGCGTTGGCTTTGGTGAAGCGCGGCGACTCGGTCACCATCGACGCCGAGCGGCGGCAGTTGGCGCTTGGCGTATCGGCGAAGGAACTGGCCAAGCGCCGCAAGGCATGGCGCAAGCCCAAGCCGCGTTACACGAAAGGCGTGTTGGCCAAGTACGCGAGCGCCGTGACCTCGGCCTCGCTTGGCGCGGTGACCGATTATAACTTGGACGTGTGACCCCGCGCTTGGCCAAGCGACAACCCGACTGAAACAATTTATCCGCAAGAATGCGCAGACGATATCCGTTCCAGATTTTTGAGCCGAAGTGGCAGGGGCATTGGCATGACGGCGAGACGTTCCGGGCGTGGAATCCCGGCGAAAGCGTCCCCATCGACCACCCGTTTCGCGAGCGTCACGCCGACACGAACCCCGGCGACGTGCCGAAATATTACATCCTCGACATGTTTCCGTACCCGTCCGGCGCCGGGCTGCACGTTGGGCATCCGGAAGGCTACACGGCCACCGACATTCTCGCCCGCTACAAGCGGATGCGCGGCTTCAACGTGCTGCACCCGATCGGCTGGGACGCGTTTGGTTTGCCGGCGGAACAGTACGCCATCAAGACCGGCCAACACCCGCGCATCACCACTGAGGCCAACGTCGCCAACTTCAAACGGCAGATTCAGTCGCTTGGCTTTAGCTACGACTGGAGCCGCGAGGTGAACACGACTGACCCCGGTTACTTCCGATGGACGCAATGGATTTTCCTGCAACTTTACAACTCGTGGTTCAACCCGGAGACGAACAAGGCAGAGTCGATCGACACGCTCGCTTATCCGCCGGACGCCACGACCGACGGGCAGCGCCGCGCCTGGCGGGATGACCATCGCTTGGCTTACGTGAGTGAAGCGCCGGTGAACTGGTGCCCCGAACTTGGCACCGTCTTGGCCAACGAGGAGGTCAAGGACGGCGTGAGCGAGGTCGGCGGTTTTCCGGTCGTGCGCCGACCGATGCGGCAATGGATGCTGCGCATCACCGAGTACGCGCAGCGGTTGCTCGACGATCTCGACGGCATCGACTGGAGCGACTCGCTCAAGGAAATGCAGCGCAACTGGATAGGCCGCTCGGACGGGGCGGAAGTGCTTTTTCGTGTCGAAGATTCCGACGTTGAGATTGCAGTGTTCACGACTCGGCCGGACACGTTGTTCGGCGCGACGTATATGGTCGTGTCGCCGGAGAGCGAGTTGCTCGGGCAGATTGTTTCCGACGAACACAAGGCCGCCGTCGAGGGGTACCAAGCCGAGGCGGCGAAGAAAAGCGACCTTGAGCGCACCGACTTGGCCAAGGACAAAAGCGGCGTGTTCACCGGCGCACACGCGATCAACCCGGTCAACGGCAGGCCGGTGCCGATCTGGACCGCCGACTACGTTTTGGCCGGTTACGGCACCGGTGCGATTATGGCGGTGCCGGCGCACGACTCGCGTGATCTGGAGTTTGCGCAGAAATATAAACTGCCAATCGAGATCGTCGTCCAAGCGCCGGAAGGCAAAGAGTCGCTTGGCTTCACCGGCAACGGCACAGCGGTGAACTCCGGTTTTCTCGATGGTCTGCCGACCCACGAGGCGAAGGCCAAGATCACCGCTTGGCTTGGCGAGAAGGCGCTTGGCCAAGGGACGGTGAATTACAAATTGCGCGATTGGCTGTTCAGTCGGCAACGCTACTGGGGCGAGCCGTTCCCAATCACTTGGGACGAGGGTGGCCACCTTGGATTGAGTGAAAGCGACCTGCCACTCACGCCGCCGGCCCTCACCGACTACAAGCCGACCGGCTCCGGCGATCCGCCCTTGGCCCGCGCCGAGGAGTGGTGTCAGGCGGGCGACGGGCAAACGCGCGAGACCAACACCATGCCGCAATGGGCCGGCAGTTGCTGGTACTACCTGCGCTATCTCGATGCGCAAAACGAAAACCGCTTTGTCGGCGACGAAGCGGAGCGCTACTGGATGGGTTCGGCCAGCGACGATGCCACGCCGGGCGTTGACCTGTACGTCGGCGGCACCGAGCACGCGGTGTTGCATCTGCTGTACGCGCGCTTTTGGCACAAGGTGTTGTTCGACCTTGGCCAAGTAACGACGCCGGAGCCATTTTACAAACTCGTCAACCAAGGATTGATCCTTGGCTCGGACGGGCAGAAGATGTCGAAGTCGCGCGGTAATGTCGTCAACCCAGATGATGTTCTTGTTGATTTCGGGTCGGATGCATTTCGCCTGTACGAGATGTTCATGGGGCCGCTCGAGATGGTGAAGCCGTGGAACACGAAAGGCGTCGAAGGCGTGTACCGTTTTCTCGGACGCGTGTGGCGGATGTTCATCGACGAGAAGAGCGAACAGGAGTTTGAGCAGCAACTAACAGTGAACCCGGACGCGGGGCCGGAGTTGCTTGCCGCGCTGAAACTGAACGAAGCCGTTGGCCAAGCGGAAGCCACGCCGGAGCAACTCAAGGTGCTGCACACCTGCATCAAAAAAGTAACGGAGGACATGGAGCATCTGCGCTTCAACACCGCCATCTCTGCGATGATGGTGTTCACAAACGAGGCGTCGAATTGGGACATTCGCCCGTTGTCCGTGATGAACGATTTTCTTCTTCTGCTCGCGCCGTTCGCGCCGCACATCGCCGAGGAACTTTACGCCAAGGCCAATGGCGGCGACTCGACTCTCGCGTACCAACCTTGGCCAAGCTTTGATGAGGCGCACCTCGTCGAGTCCACCATCGAGATGGCGGTGCAGGTCAACGGCAAATTGCGCGATCGGATCCAAATTCCGGCGGACATGGACAAGTCAGACATCGAGCGAATCGCCCTGGAGAGCGAAAACGTCCAGCGGCACACCGACGGGAAAAACGTGAAAAAAGTGATCGTCATTCCCGGCAAACTGGTGAACATCGTCGCGGTGTGAGTTTTTTGAAGCTCCATTTTGTTCAGAATTTTCTCACTCCGC
>CAUZVJ010000108.1:0-8119 GCA_963583225.1 Verrucomicrobiia bacterium | reverse complement strand
GGAAATTGTCTGGGATCCCTATTTCCAGCCCGACCCGGACTACCATTACGAGGGCATCATCGATTCGCTCAGGCGCGCCGCAGAGCATCTGCCCCGCGTCGACGCCATTGGGGGCAGCGCCGCCGGGTGTTACTCGCACAACCGGGTGACGTGGGCCTCGCTGTTTCGCGGCGTAGGCCCGGAGCTGTTCGACGAGAAAGTGAGGGGCATGTTTCTCAAAATCGCCGAGGAATGGGGGGTGCCGCTTGACGTGATCAACGACGGCGAAGTCACCGCATTGGCCGGCTCGATGGCCATGGGGAAGAACGGCGTGCTTGGCATCGCCATGGGCACCAGCGAGGGCGGCGGCTATGTTGACATGGACGGCAACATCACCACTTGGCTGAGTGAACTCGCGTTCGCGCCGGTGGACATGCACCCCGAAGCGCCGGCCGATGAATGGAGCGGCGACCTTGGCTGCGGCGCGCAGTACTTCTCGCAACAGGCAGTGGGCCGCCTGCTGCCGGCCTCCGGCATCGAGTACAACAAGACCCTGAAGCTGCCGGAGCAGTTGAAAATAGTGCAGGCGCTCATGGAACAGGGCGACGGGCGGGCGCTGAAGATTTACGATGCCATCGGCATTTACCTCGGCTACTCGCTGGCGCATTACGCGGAGTTTTATGACTACGAATATGTGCTGCTGCTTGGCCGCGTGACGAGCGGGTCCGGCGGTGAACATATCATCGAGCGATCGAAGGAAGTGATGGCGGCGGAGTTCCCCGACTTGGCCAATCGCGTCAAATTTCACATCCCAGACGAGACCGAGAAACGCCACGGCCAAGCCATCGCCGCCGCCAGCCTGCCGAAGATTAGTTGAGCTACTTCGCTTGGGTTCGGCTTTTTAGGAAGCGCTCAAGCACCTCCGGGTTTTTCTCAAAAAACGAGGCCAAGTCCTCTAGCGCGCGAACCGTGTCGCGGCTCAGGTGGTGCTCGATCCCCTCGATGTCCCGGCCCTGGGTTTCACTGTCCAACTCGAGCAGGGAGAAAAACCGGGACAAGGTGGCGTGCCTCCGCTGAATCCGCTGGGCGACCCCCCTACCCTTCTCGGTCAACACCAGGCCGCGCTTGTATTTTTCATGATCCACGAACCCCAGTTCGCGGAGCTTCTTGACCATGTTGGTGACCGAGGCCTGTCGGATGTTGAGTGAGTTGGCGATGTCCACCACCCTCGCCTGGCCCGTTTCCTGAACCAGTTCGAGGATGCGCTCCAGGTAATCTTCGGCGCTTTGGCTAGGCACGTTTTCCATCCAAACAGTCTTCTTCAGTTATTTGCCTCGGCGAAACCAACCTCGCGCTGGGGCTGCCTCCTTGGCAGCGGCAGGACTGGCCCGGCGCGGCTTGGATGGCGGAGCAAGTTGACTGCGGAGCAACTGGCTGCGTGCCGCTGTCAGCGCCATGATGAACTCATCGTACGACTGGTAGCGCTTGGCCGGCATCTTGTCCATGGCGCGAACGATGGCATCGCTCGTCGGGCCAGTGATGGACGGAACCCGCTTGCGCGGCGGCGTCAGTGGCTTGTTCAGGTGAGCGAGAACCACGTCGTCAATCTCGGGCGCCTCGAACGGCGTGTGGCCGGTGACGGCGTGGTACAGCGTCCCCGCAAGGCTGTACATGTCGGCGAGGAAGGTTTCCGGTTCGCGCCGCAATTTCTCGGGCGCGATGTAGTACGGCGTGCCCCAGATCTGCGCAGAGTAATCCACGCCGGCCTCCGCCTTGGCGACAAGCCCGAAGTCCACCAGCTTCGGCTCGTTGTCGGCGTTGAACAGGATGTTGCCGGGCTTGATGTCGCGATGCAGCAACTTGTGCTTGAGGGCCGTGTCGAGCGCCGAGGCGATCTTGATGCCGACGTCGAGCACCTGCAACTCCGGGACGGTGCGGTGTTTGTCAATCAACCGATCCAAACTCCCGGCGAGCGCCAGTTCCATCACCAGATAAAGCTGGTCGTTGAGTTGGCCAAACTGGTAAACATGAATGATGTTCGTGTGGTTCAGTTGCGCCACCGCTCGCGCCTCGGCGTAGAACGACTCCAGCCCCTCCTCGTCCTCAACCAGTTCCGGCTTCATCAGCTTGATGGCGACATCCCGCTTGAGCACGGTGTCGGTGGCCCTGTAAACCGTGCCCATCCCGCCTGCGGCGATCTTTGAGTTCAGCTCAAAATGCTCGAGCATCATCGGCATTATCAGCTCCGCGCCGCACTTGGTGCAGGACGTCGTCTCAAGCGGTTGCAGCTCGCCGGGAATGAACGCATTGGCCCCGCACGAGATGCAGTTCACCAGCTTCAGCGGCTTACTTGGAGTCTCCTCGACTTCTGAACTCACCGGCGCAGGCTAGCACACCCCCCCGCCTGTTGCCAATGCCGGCCGGCCAAGCGCTTGGCCAAGCGGACGCGCAGTGGCGGCTTGCTGCCGGCGTGGATTGGTTTGACTCAGAACCTTTCTTTGATACGCTCCGCGCTCTTTTGCCGGGGATTCCCTCCTGGCACTCCCAACCAAAACAAGATTTATGGCAGCAAAAAAAGCTACGAAATACGTCTATCACTTCGGCAATAAAACCGACGGCCACGGCAAAATGAAGGCACTCCTCGGCGGCAAGGGTGCAAACCTCGCCGAGATGACCCGCATCGGCCTGCCGGTGCCTCCGGGCTACACCATCACCACCGAAGTCTGCACTTACTTCAACGACCACAAAAAGTCGTATCCCAAGGTGCTTCAAAAACAAATGGAGGACGGGATCAAGCGAATGGAGAAGCAGCTTGGCAAAAAGTTCGGCGACAAAAAGAACCCGCTGCTGTTGTCCGTCCGCTCCGGCGCCCGCGAATCGATGCCGGGCATGATGGACACCATTCTCAACCTTGGCCTGAACGACGAAACCGTCGAGGCCTTGGCCAAGTCCAGCGGCAACGCCCGCTTCGCTTGGGACAGCTACCGGCGCTTCATCCAAATGTACGGCGACGTCGTCATGGGCGTGCAGAAATTGCCAACCGAAGACGAGGAACCATTCGAGATCGTCATCGAGAACATCAAAAAGAAACTGCTCGGCAACGCTCACGCCGATGACACCGACCTTTCCGCTGAGGATTTGCAGGTGCTCGTCGCCGAGTTCAAAAAACTCGTCAAGGGCCGCACCGGCAAAGCATTCCCGAACAGCCCGTGGGATCAACTCCGTGGCTCAATCGGCGCGGTGTTCAGTTCATGGATGAACGACCGGGCTATCGTGTACCGCCGCAAATACAACATCCCGGTCGAGTGGGGCACGGCGGTCAATGTGCAGTCGATGGTTTTCGGCAACACCGGCGAAAACTCCGGCTCCGGCGTCGCCTTCACCCGCGACCCCGCCACCGGCGAAAATATTTTCTGGGGCGAGTTCATGATGAACGCCCAGGGCGAAGACGTCGTGGCCGGTGTCCGCACGCCGGATCCCGTCATCGAACTCAAGAAAGTTTTGCCGAGCGCGCACAAGGAATTGCTCCGCATTTGCAAAGTGCTCGAGAAGCATTTCCGCGACGTGCAGGACTTCGAGTTCACGATCGAGGAGGAAAAAGTTTTCATGCTCCAGACCCGCAACGGCAAACGCACCGGCCTCGCCGCCGTGCGCATCGCCTGCGAGATGGTCAAAGAAAAACTGATCACGTGGAAGGACGCCATCAAACGCATCCCGGCGGACGATTTGGATCAATTGCTCGCGCCGGTGTTCGACCGCGCCGCAGTCAAAAAAATGTCCGCCATCGCCAAGGGCCTCCCAGCCGGCCCGGGTGCCGCCACTGGCAAAGTGTACTTCAACGCCGACCGAGCCGAAGCCGCCAAGGCCAAGGGCGAAGAGGTGTTGCTCGTCCGCCTCGAGACTTCCCCGGAGGATTTGCGCGGCATGATCGCCGCCAACGGCATCCTCACCGCACGAGGCGGCGTCAGTTCCCACGCGGCATTGGTCGCCCGGCAGATGGGCAAAATCTGCGTCTGCGGCGCGGCCGATGTGCAGATTAATTATGCCAAGCGCACAATGAAAATCGGCAAAACGAACTTCAAAGAAGGTGATTTCCTGTCAATCGACGGCACCAGCGGCGAAATTTTTCCGGGCGAAGTAAAGACCGCCCCGTCGGAAGTTGTGCAGGGCTCGCTCGAAAACAATGCTGCGGCCAAGCGCAGTCGCACTTACAAAAACTTCACCCAAATCATGGCGTGGTGCGCCAAGGCCGGCAAGATGCAGGTTCGCACCAACGCCGACTCACCAGGCCAAGTGAAGAACGCGATCGCGTTCGGCGCGACCGGTATCGGCCTGTGTCGCACCGAGCACATGTTCTTTGAGGGCGACCGCATCGATGCCGTGCGCGAAATGATCCTCGCCGACAACGAGGTCGACCGGCGCAAGGCCGTCAAGAAATTGCTCCCGTACCAGCGCAAGGATTTTGAGGGCATCTTCAAGGCGCTCAACGGCTTGCCGGGCACGATTCGCCTGCTCGACCCGCCGCTGCACGAGTTCCTCCCGCACGACACCAAGCAGATCGCCGACTTGGCCAAAAAGCTCAAGGTCAAGCCAGCCGAGATCAAACAACGCGTCGACGAGTTGCACGAGTTCAACCCGATGCTAGGCCACCGCGGCTGTCGCTTGGCCATCTCTTATCCGGAGATCGCCGAGATGCAAGTGCGCGCCATCTTCGAGGCCGCCGCCAACGTACAGAAGAAAAAAATCAAAGTGACGCCTGAGATCATGGTGCCGCTCGTCGGCTTCAAGAAGGAACTCGAGTTGCAGGCCGAGATCATCCACCGCGTCGCAAAGGAGGTCGCAAAGGAAAAGGGCGTGAAACTCAAGTACCTCGTCGGGACAATGATCGAGGTGCCGCGTGGCGCGCTGACCGCCGACGAGATTGCCGAGGTCGCCGAGTTCTTCAGCTTCGGCACCAACGACCTCACCCAAATGACCATGGGCATGAGCCGCGACGACTCCGGCTCCTTCCTGCCAAACTACGAGGAACAGGAAATCGTCACGGACAACCCGTTCGCCGTGATCGACCAAACCGGCGTTGGCCAGTTGATGGAGATCGCCGTGACCAAGGGCCGCAGCACACGCAAGAATATCAAGCTCGGCATCTGCGGCGAGCACGGCGGCGAACCCAGCAGCGTGAAATTCTGCCACAGCCTTGGCCTGAACTACGTGAGCTGCTCGCCGTTCCGCGTGCCAGTGGCCCGCTTGGCCGCTGCCCAAGCCGCCTTGACCTAAACCCAAGCGCTTGGCCAAGCGCAAAACGAATCACAAACGCCCGGTTCCCGCCAGGCGTTTTTCTTTGCCCTTGACCCTCTGCGGGTTAGCCAGCAGTTTTCCCATGTGAGAATACTTTTTGCGACCCTGCTGTTCGCCTCTCTGGCTGGCCTGGCATCGGCGGCGGACATGGGGCGTTCCGTGGTTCAGGTGCTGGTGTACAGCCAGACCCCGATCTGGGATGCGCCGTGGCGCAGCAACCCGGTGGCCAGTTCCAGCGGCTCCGGGTTTGTGATTGAGGGCGAGCGCGTCATGACCAACGCCCACGTGGTCAGTTGGGCCAAGCAAATCGTGCTGCGGCGTTTTCAGGATCCGCGTCCCTGGCTGGCGCAGGTGGAGCATATCTCCCATGAGTGCGACCTGGCTGTGCTCAAGGTGGCCGAGCCCGGCTTTTTTGAGAGCCTCGACCCGTTGCCGATCGGTGAGTTGCCGAAGGTGCGCTCGACCGTTGTCACGTGCGGTTATCCCGTCGGGGGCGAACAGATCAGCTACACCAGCGGTGTGGTCTCGCGCATCGAGTTGCAAAACTACGTGCACATCGGGAACAAGGCGTTTCTCTCGGTGCAGACGGATGCCGCGATCAACCCCGGCAACAGCGGCGGGCCGGTGTTTCAGGATGACAAGGTGATCGGCGTGGCGTTCATGGGGATTCCCAGCTTGGAAAACACCGGTTTTTTCATCCCGCCAGCGATAATCAACCATTTTTTGGAGGATATCGACGACGGTCGGCACGACGGTTTCCCCAAGGCGGGCGTGCGGATTGTCTCGCTGCAAAATCCGGCATTCCGCCGCTATCTCGGGCTGGATCCGACCGGCGACGGCGCCCGGATCGACAGCCTGTCTGATTACGCGGAGAAGGCCGGCCTGCTGAAGGAGGACGATGTTGTTCTTGAGGTGGACGGCAGCCGCGTCGGCAGTGATGGCACGATCCTGCTCGACGGGAATCGGGTTTACTGCACCGCCGTGCTACAGCGCGCGCAAAAGGGCCAGCGAATGAAGATGAAACTGTGGCGCGACCGGAAGGAAATCGAGGTCGCCGTGCCGATGGACATCCACCGGGAAGACGCCAACACCGGAAACCTCTACGACACGTCGCCGCGTTACTTTGTTTATGCGGGGTTGGTGTTCACGCCGCTGACGCTCGACTACGTGAAGACGTTCGGCCGCAACTGGCGCAGAGTGGCCAATCTCGAAATGGTTTACGAACTTTATTACCAGCGGAACGAAAAGCCGGCGAAGGTGCGGAAGGAGCCGGTCGTACTGGCTGCCACGATGGCCCATCCGGTCAACGCCGACTTGCGCCTGGCCAACCGCGCCATGATTGATGAGATCAACGGCCGGCGCATCGAGAGCCTTGAGGACGTGATTGCCGCGTTCAAGGACAACACAAAGGATCAGCACATTATCAAGTTCATCTCCGGCACAGTGGAGTGTCTCGACAAGGCCGTTGCCGACAGCGCCAATGCGGAAATCCTCTCCACCTACGGCATCCCCGCCGATCGACGCCTATGAAAACCGTTCGTATCACCCTGCTCGCGGCAGCCCTGGTTGCCTCCTCCTTTTCGACCTTTGGCGCGGTCAATAGCCCGTCGGCCTGGCAGGACAGCATCGTTCGGTTCGATGTCACCCGCAACGATCACAATTTCCGCGTACCGTGGGACATGCGGGCGCAGACCGTCTCCAAACTGGGCGCTGTCATCGATGGCAACGAGGTGCTGACGACAGCCCAAGGCCTGGCCAACCGCACGTTGGTGCGGCTTCAGAAAGGCGGGCGCGGCCGTTGGTTTGACGGCGAAGTCAAGTGGGTGGACTATCAGGCCAACCTCGCCGTGGTGGGCGTCGGTGATGAGACATTCTGGAGTGGGCTGGCCCCTGTTCAGTTTGCCGGGGCGAATCAGCTTCGGGACAATTTGCAGGTGGTTCGCTGGCGGGCCGGCAACATCGAGCGCCGGGCGGCGGAATTCAGCCGCTTCACCGTGGCTGACGCCAATTTCAATCAGGCACCGCGCATCGAGCTCAAGGCCAGCTCCGAGATTGAAGGCGCCGGGCGGGGCGAGCTCATGGTCTCCGGCGGCAAGGTGGTCGGCTTGGTGGCCAGCAAGTCCGGCAGCACCTGTTCCGTGATCCCAGCGCCGTTCATCGCCGGCGTGCTCAAGCTCAGGGCTGACGGCAATTACAGGGGTCTCGGCTACTTCGACTTTATTTGGCAACCCGTCTCCAATCCCGCCACCACGGAATATTTTGAACTGGACGGCCCGGCCCGTGGTGTGCTCGTGATCAAGCCCACAACGCGTCCCGGAGCCAAGTCGCCGCTCAAGCTGCACGACATCATTCTCGAGGTGGACGGTTTCCCGATCGACATCCAGGGCGATTACCTCGACCCGGACTACGGCCACGTCATCATGGAATATCTCGCCTGCCGGAACAAATGGGCGGGCGACATCGTGAAATTCAAGGTATGGCGGGACGGCGAGACGCAGGAAATTGATTACACCCTGCCCAAGGCCGATTTCACCGGGAACCTCGTGACGGACCGGCCCGAGGACACCGAACCCACTTACCTGATCGCTGGCGGCCTTGTTTTTGTCCCGCTCTCGGCCGAGTACCTCAGCAGTTGGGGGAAGGACTGGCAACGAACCGCACCGTTCAGGCTGGTGTTTTACAACAATCAAAAGCCGGAAAAGGCGCAACGATCCCTGATGGTTCTCTCGCTGGTGCTGCCGGACTTTTACAACATCGGCTATCAGGAGCGCAACGCGCAAAACCTGGTGCTGGACAGGGCGAACGGCCAGCGGATCGACACGCTTGAGAGCTTGGCCAACGCACT
>CAUZVJ010000107.1:0-8123 GCA_963583225.1 Verrucomicrobiia bacterium | reverse complement strand
AGTGCCGTTGGCCTCCGTCCAGCCGGTGTACGGCACGGCGCGGCACGGGATGTCGTCCGCCGAGTCCCCGATGGCCAAGCGGGTGGTTGACGGACGCCAGTAGTTGACCGGAATCGGCTCGAGACGGGTGTCGTGCAAGCCGATTTCGTTGAAGCGCTCGAGAAGATACTGCTCGGTTTTGAGCCCCTCTTCGTAGCCGGGTCGGCGGATGCCGAACGAAACGATGCGCTCGATCTCGGCGAGCATGTTTTTCGCCGAGAAAGTCATTTCTTTTTTGCTCTTTGCAGATCGCGCAGTTCTTTGAAACCGATCCGGATGATGCCCATGTCTTTGATGAGTTTTTTCATGTCGGCGTCGTTGGTGAAGGTCTCGTATTCCTCCGAGCGGGTCTTCCAACTGTTGGTGATGTGTCGCAATTCCTCGGTTGGTTTGGCGGCGTGAATGTATAACTCGGTGACGCCCGGCTTGAGGTTGCGAACGATGTTGAGCCAAAATTGTTTCACGCCCTTTTTTTCATTCTTCAATTCTTCGTAAACAAAGTAGTCGGGGAAGACGATGCCTTTGTCGGCGAAACGGCTTCGCAGATCGGGAAAGCCAAACGCCGCCGCCGTGGCCTGCGAAGGCATGCGCAATGGCACGTCGAACTCGACGGCGAGTTGCAGGTACACCTGAAGGTAGCGGGGTTCGAGTTGCAGCGTCCCCATGTGTGAATCGAGGTGCGATACATCCACCCCGGCATCGAGGGCCTTTTGGATTTGCGCCCGACCCTCGATCAGCGCCTGCTCTGGTTTACCGTGAATGTACACTTCCGGCACGCTTGGCCAAAGGTAGCCCTGCGAGTCCACGAGGCCCGGCACTTTGTCGCGGGAAGCGACCGGCCCCCAGCGGTACACTTGCCATTCGGATGTGTGGCAAAGGTGAATGCCGAAGTCCTTCTCGGGATTGGCCTTGGCGTAACGGGCAATCTCGGTGAACCACGGGCACGGCACCATGATCGTGGCCGAAGTCATGAGGCCGCGCTCGAGTGAGTCGATGGTGGCGACGTTGGCGGCGTGACACATGCCGGTGTCGTCGCCGTTGATGATCAGCAACTTGTCGGTGGCCTTGTAACCGAGGCGCTCGGCGAGTGTCGCGCCGTCAGCCTTGGCCAAGGGGACGGCAAAAAGAGAAAAAGTCACGGCAGCCAAAGTTGCTTTTGTGAGTAATTTCATCGCGCCGCATCGTCAATGAAGCCGCAGTGCGGAGCAAGGCCAAACAGCCAAGCGCTTGGCCAAGCGGCAAAAATCGTTTGACGCCGTGAGGCGGTTGTGTGTAGAAAAGCCGCGATGACCAAGTCAAAAGAAACACTCTCAAGTAATCGTCGCGACTTTATCAAGACCACCGGCTCCCTAACGGCTGCCTCCGTGCTGGCCGGTGTCACCATCCCACGTGTGCACTCTGCGGTGGACGACTGGACTCAAGTGGCCCTTGTCGGCGCGGGCGGGCGGGGTACCGGCGCGGCGGCCAACGCCATCTCCGTGCCAGACAAGATTGCCCGCAACAAGCTCGTGGCCATGGCGGATGTTTCCAGTGCAAAGATGGACAACAGCTACAAGGCATTGAAGAACCGCGGCAGGGAGCGCGTGGACGTGCCGGAGGATCGACGGTATATCGGGTTCGACGGGTACGCCAACGCCATGGAACACTTGAATAAGGGGGACGTGGTGATCTTCACCACCCCGTGCGCCTTCCGCTGGGTGCATTTTCAGAAGGCCATCGAGAAGGGGCTCAATGTGTTCATGGAGAAGCCGGTCTGCCCGGACGGCCCCACCGCCCGGCGGATGCTCGCCCTTAACAAGGAGGCAACGAAGAAAAACTTGAAGGTCGGCGTCGGCCTGATGTGCCGCCATAGCCGGGCCCGCGGCGAACTGTTCGACCGCGTCCAGGACGGGCAACTGGGCGAACTAAACCTGCTGCGCGCCTACCGCCTACACGGCCCCGTCGCCTCCTGTTACTCGCTTCCGCCAAAGAAGAACGAGAACGAACTGCTGTATCAGATCCGGCGCTTCCACAGCTTCATCTGGGCCAGCGGCGGCTCGTTCAGCGACTATTTCATCCACAACATCGACGAGTGCTGCTGGATAAAAAACGACTGGCCGATCAAGGCCCAGGGTGCCGGTGGCCGTCATTACCGCCAGTCGCCGGGCGGGCAGGATTACGTCGATCAAAACCTCGATACCTACACCGTCGAGTACACCTTTGCCGACGGCGCAAAACTGTACCTGCACGGCCGCACCATGCCCGGTTGCTACGGCGACTTCGCCAGCTACGCGCACGGCTCCAAGGGGCTCGGCATCATCTCCATGCGTGGCCACTGGCCTTCCCCCTGCAAAATCTTCAAGGGCCAAAGCATGAAAGATCCGGTTGCCTGGGCTTACCCGGGCCGCGAGTCCGATCCCTATCAGGACGAGTGGAACGACCTGATGACCGCCATTCACGAAAACAAGCCGTACAACGAGGTGGAACGCGGCGTCATGGCCAGCGTGGTCACTGCCGCCGGTCGTTATGCCACCCACACCGGACAGGAAGTCACCGTTGACCAGGTGCTAAACCACGACCACGACCTCTGCCCGAATGCGGATCAGTTGACGATGGATTCCCCTGCCCCGTTGCAGATGAACCCGGACGGCAAGTACCCGGTGCCACAACCGGGCATCATCAAGGATCGCGAATACCTGCAAATCAACGCGGACAAAGCGTAAGCCAACTCGCAAACAAACTTCGACGTCCTGCCGCACACATGAAAGGCCGTTTTACTTTTTCACCCTTGGCCAAGCGCCGAAAACCGGCGACTCGACAACCCGCACTTGGCCAATCGCGCCGCGAAATGCCACACGGGCACCGAGCCGCTTGTCGCCGACAATGAGGCGCAGACCTTCGCTTGGCCCCAGTACGCTGATCGCCGTCGCGAGGCTGTCCGCCGTGATCCCGTCGGGAGCGAGCACGTGCACCAACCGCTGCTGCGTGAGGGCCGTGCCGGTGCGCGGGTCAACAATGTGCGAGTAGCGTTTGCCGTCGAATTCCAAAAACTGAAACAAGTCACCCGACGTGGCCACCGCGCCGTTGGCGAGCCAGAGAAACTCCGGCTTGGTTTCCTCATGCAAACCAATCAGCGCCACGCGCCAGCCTGCTTTTCCCGGCGGCGCATCACCAGCCACAATGTCGCCCCCGGCCGAAACCAACGCCTGCCGCAGCCCATGTTTCTTTAGCACCGCCAACGCCGCGTCTAGCGCGTAGCCCTTCGCGATGCCGCCGAGGTCGAGGCGCGTCCCTGGCTTGGCCAGTTCGGCGGTGCACTTCTTTGCGTCGAGATTCAGGCTCCGAAAACCGACCGTCTTAAACGCCTTATCGAGCACGTACTGCGGCGGCAAACGCTTCACCCGTCGCGCACGCCGCCAAAGCTGAATTGACGCCCCGGCCGTGACATCGAACGCCCCTCCGGTCTGCTCCGACAGCGCCTGTGCGCAACCGAGCACGCCGCAAAGTTCGTCGCTGATTTTTGCCACCTTCCCGCTTCCGGCCAGGTCGGACAACTTGTTCAACTCGCTCTCCGGTTCGTAGTCACTCATGATTTGGTTGAGCACCGCGACCCGCTCGAACGCCGCTTTCGCCGCCTCGTTGGCTTTCGTCTCGTCTGCCGAATAAACAACAATCCGAAACGCCATCCCCATCAACGGCCGCGAATACTCATGCCGCTCCGCATGGCCAAGCGATACTGCAAGCAGCAACCCCAAGGTAGGGACGGTTGTCCCCAGCCGTCCGAACCACCCACTCTGAAAGTTGCCAGCGGCGCGCTGGGGACAGCACGCCCTACCTTCACTCAACATCCCTCCTCCTTCAGTCGCCGTCTGGCCTCGGCGAGATCGGCGGGGATGTTGATGTTGAACAGTTCCCACTCAAGGGCCGGCGGCACTTGCCATGACCTTGCCTTCAACCGCTTGGCTAGGCGCTGCAGCGACAGCACGCCACGGGCGATCTGTTTTTCAACCAAGCCCAAGTCAGTCCGTTGCATCAGGAACGGAAAACCGACGCCCTTTACATGGTGAGTAAACATCGAGCCGACTCCGTCGGCGGCAGCCTCGAGAAATTCATCGATCAACTCGCCGCTTAAAAACGGCATATCGCAGCCGAGGAACAGCACCCGCGAATGCCTGCCCGAACGAAGCGCGGTGACGATGCCGCCCAGCGGCCCCAAGCCGGGTTGCAAGTCGGTGGCGACCACCCGGGGCTTCAGGCCGGCGTCCGCCACCGCTGCGCGGGCGTGGCCGAGCAGCGTACGGCGGCCCAGCCGGATGCGGCTCTTGTCCCGGCCCATCCGCTTGGCTTTGCCACCGGCCAGGATCACCGCGTCGGCTCCGCCGCTGCCCGCAACGGCGTCGGCCTCGATCTCCACCCGCAAACGCGGATCGATCAAGCGGCTAATCTCGACCAGCGTGGCCGCCGGACGGATGCGCCCGAACACCTCGCCGTGCGCTTGGCCAAGCGCCTCGGCATCGGCGATGTCAGTGACGAACATCCGGGTGCGCACCACATCCTCTAGACATGCACCGGCCTTGCGCAAAGATTCCTCAATAATCTCGAAAATGCGCATTGCCTGGGCGCGGATATCGCCCTCGCCAACCACCCTGCCCCTGGCATCCACAGCGGTTGTCCCAGAAACAAAAACATGCCGCCCCACTCGAACCGCACGGCTGTAACCAACCTTGGCCTCCCACTTGGCCCCGGAAGAAACGAGCTGCCGCCTCATGGCTTGAGTTCCGCCTGCACGCGGTAAAAACGAACCTCCTCCGCCTCCGGCTTGGCGTCCCATTCGGTCTGGAATTTGCCCGGCTCGACCACGGCCCGATCGGTCCACGGGCCAAGCGCGTGGTCGGCGGATTGCACGCGGTATGCAAAGCCGTGCCAGCTTGGCCAAGCGAGTCGCAGGTCGCCATTGGCCAAGCGGAGGTATCGCAGGTCAAAGTGACCATCGAACGCCGTGGGATCGGTGCGTAACATTTGCTCGCGGGCGTTAGACAGGCCGTCGCCGTCCGGGTCGCCAACAGCCGTTTGGCCAAGCGACTGGAACTGTTCGGTTTCCCAGCTGTCGTCGAGACCGTCGTTGTCTGTGTCGTTGATTGCCGTTCCGCGCACGGTCAACTCAACCGCACTCAGGACGCCGGTGAAATTCTTGGCCAAGTCGGTGACAGTCACCTTCCAGTCACCTTTCGCCGGCTCGTAAAAAAATTGGTTGGACCAAAACGTCCAGTCACCGCGCCACGCGCTGCCATCGGGGACGTTGGCCTGCAACACGCTGCGCGTGCCGGACGGCGACTGGACGGTCAGTCGGATGTCGCCCTTGATCCGATGGGTCATCTTAACACGCACGCCGACCTGTTCGCAGAGCAACGTGTCCGGCACGTTCACCGGCACGCTAATCGAATCCAGCGAAAGCGCCGCTTTGGCATCGTCATCACCGGCTGCGTCCAGCAATTTTTTTACAGCGAGCCCGTCGTTTTGGGAGAGAAAAACGGCGGGAATTTGAGTGAAGTCCAATCCGCCGAGGATGAATCGTTCGTTGCCATTTCGGTGGTTGTAAATAACCGCAAACACCGCTCCGGCCTCCGCCGCGTGTCGGATCTTCTCGGAGAAAAATGCGCCGCCGCGCTGGATGAGAGCCGCCTTGCCAGTGAGATCGATATCGAGCGGCACGGTTGCGCGGCCGACGCCCACCAACGGCAGCGCCTCGATGGGATCGTCCGGTACGAGACCGTTGCCGGGGCTGGCCGCAAAAACTGTCTCTTCACCGTTGAGGACAACCCGCAGTTGCAATCCATCATCCGGCACCTCCGTAAGGGAGTTTTGTTTGTAAGACTTTTTTACCAGCGCACCGACGTTCTTCCAGCGCTTGGCCAAGCGCACCGCCGTCCCCGCATCCGGCACGCCGTAGCCGGTGTTTGGCGTGAACCAATAACCGGCAGCATTGGGGCGCAAAAACGGATCGACGAAGTCGTAATGCCGCGAAGCATGAATGAGCACCTGCTGCACGTCGCGATAGGTGAGGTTCGGGTTCGATCCCAGAACCAGCGCGGCCACGCCGGCGATCTGCGGCGCGGTGAAGGAGTTGCCGCCCCGTGCGATGGCGTGATAACTGCCGACCTCAGGGTCGTCGGCGCTGGACTTGCGGTTCCAGCCAAGCGCCCCCATGCGGTCAGTGGAATAAACCGGGTGATCGCCCGCCGTGTTGCCGATCAGGCCCGCACACAAAACACAGGCGCCGGAATTGCTGAAAGCGACCACGCGCCCATCCGGTCCCACCGCCCCGACCGTCACCACGCGGGGGTCGTTCGAGTATCCATCGTCGGCGGCATTCCAGTCCTCCTCCCGGTTGTTGCCGGCCACGCGAATCATCACCACCCCCTTGCCGGATCGCCCGCTTTCTATTGCGCGCTCTATTGCCTTGGCCTCGATCAACGGTACATCAAGGTGCTCGATTGTGCTGTTTCCCCAGCTGTGATTCTGGACACCTATCGAGTCGTTTTGGTATTGGAACATGTCGGCCACCTCCTCCTCGCTCCCGAAATCATCGCCCGGGGTCCAGACGACGAGGCTGGCCAACTTGGCTCCGGGCGAAATCCCGGCGATCCCACGGCCGTTGTCGGCCTTGGCCAGCGCCAGTCCGGCAACGATCGTTCCGTGTCCCTGGTTGCTCGCCGCCGGGTTGCCGTCTGCCTTGCCGGTGGTGAAATTAAAGTGAAGGTCGTCCGCACCTTGGCCCAAAAAATCAGTGTGCGATAAATCCACCCCGTCGTCGGCGATGCCGATCACCACGCCTTGCCCGGTCGACTCCGCCCATGCCTCGCGGATGCTGAATTCCGGGCCAAGCCGGTCGCCGGTTGCGGGATCGCGGTTTTCGAGCGGCCACTGTGTGGTGAATAGCGGATCGTTCGGGCGCTTGGCCAACGGGGCCGTTTTTTGCATCGATCGCCGCCGCACCGGGTGGCTCACAAGGACATCCGGCCGCTTGGCCAAGCGCTGAGATTCCCCGAGCGCCTCCGCCACGCTTGCTGCCTGCAAAATAAACAACCGTTCCCCAAACTCACGATCCGGCTTGAGGGGGCTTTCCCGCAGCGCCTGGCCAAGCGTTGTTCCCTTGGCCAACTGCAGCACGATGCGTGAGCCAAACTTGACGCGCACCCCCGGCCGATCCCTCTCGCGGCCGGGCACCCAGTCGCTCGCCCCGACATTGGCCAACTCTTCAGCAGCAATCAAATAGACAACCTGTCGCGGGGTCTTCAGGGCGTAGGTGGTTTGGAGAGTAGCCTCCGCCGCCGTGAGGGCATGCAATCCCATCACAAACAGGAACCCGGCGAACAGGCTCAAGATGACTCGATACACATCTCGCACGCAGCCAACATAACAGAAGGCAAACCGCAAGCCCACACCGGGCTTGGTTTTGGCAGTTCCTGCTGGCACACTCGCCGCATGACGACGACAGAGAAAAACCTGATCGGGGCCATCAAGGAACTGGAGTCGGCGGCTGCCGAGGTGAACGAGGAGCCTAAGCCGGACTTGTTGCGGCACTTCAGCCGGATCGACGCGTTGACGGCTGAGTTGCCGGGCGACACCAACCGCGAACTCATGCATTACCTCCGCAACAAGAGCTACGCCAAGGCACGCCTCTGCCTTGAGGGACGCCAGGAAGAAATCGAGAAAGGCGGCTGTCTTCGTTAACGGCCGCAAACCATGTTCGACGAGACCATCGCCGCGATCGCAACGCCGCTTGGCCAGGGCGGGTTGGCGATCATTCGCATCTCCGGCGACAATGCACTGGCGATTGCCGATTCCCTGTTCGCTCCCGGCGGCAAATCAAAATCCCAGCTCGCCAAGGCCAAGTCGCACACGCTGCATTACGGGCACATCGTCCGGGATGAACGGCGACTCGACGAGGTGATGGTTTCGGTGATGAAAGCCCCGGCGACGTTTACCCGAGAGGATGTCGTCGAGATCAGCTGCCACGGCGGCATCCGCTCCACCAAGGCCGTGCTCGACGCCGTGCTCGACGGGGGGGCGCGGCTGGCCCTGCCGGGTGAGTTCACCAAGCG